>WREQ01000060.1 GCA_009779255.1 Dehalococcoidia bacterium | reverse complement strand
TACAGTTCGTCGTCCGTCTCGCGCATCGCTGTGATAAACCTTTGGTTAGCGCCCTTTGTGTATTGCGCGCGGGGCAGCACGCCTAAGCTCATCAACGCGGCCGGGGCCTTTCTCTCGCTGCAGCCGGCTCCGGTCCTTTGGCCGGGTGTGTTGGGATACAGGTCAATAACATTGGGGAGTGCCTTCAACTCGGCCATGACAGCCGCTAATTCCGCGTCTTTGCCGTCATGCCACGGGGTGCGGCTGGCCGCTAAGGTGTACCGGAAGCCAAAGTTTTGAGAGGTGGCGCCGGAAGCGCCCCCGACGCTCTCCTCGGTGTCGTTGGCGATGATGATTGGCAGGCCTTTCTTAGCCCAATCCAGCAGGATCTTCGCGCTTTCCAGCGGCATTATATCCTGATAGATGAGCACCGCTTGATAAGCCGGACCGTCGGAGATAACCACGCCCGCCTGCTCATCGTAGTAAAGTTCATCCTCGGAGAGGTTCATGGGCGCGAAATACTCATAGGTGTAACCGGCCTCCTGAAGGGCAAAGTCGCGCCAATATATGCCCTCGTGATGGCGCAGGCCGGGCCAGTTGTTGTTCGCGGCATAGCCTTCCTCCAGGCGGTTGTTCATGTCATAGTCAGTCCTCAGGATTGCCAGGTCCACGCGGGGGTTGCCCTGCCTGAGGGCCTTCTGATTCCTTGCGACCCACATGCTCCATTCGTCCTGGGTGTGGTAGAACGGGTTGCGCCGACCCATGTAAATTGCGAAACTGTTGATGCCGCTCGGCCCCCAACCCGGCCAGGACGCCGTCGGTCCCCAACTGCTGGAATATCCGTGCATGACGGTGCGCTGGATACCCACGGCGAATTGCTGTTGGATGATCTGGTTGTAGTAATCGAGGGGCAGGCGGTAGCCGCCGTTGCTGGAGCACGCGCCCGTCTCGCTGGAATAAATCTTGTTGTAGATGTGCGCGCTGCCTGATAAAGCCCTGAAGCTGTCCGGGTTGGTGTTGAATTCCCAGGACTCATTCTCGATGTGGTCCACATATTTGCCAGGTGTTGAAACCTCAAACGTGCAACTGTAACCGGGCTCAATGCGCAGGGTGATGTCGTGGTCGTGCAGCCAGTCGCGGAAAACTACCAGGCAGTTCTCCTGATACAGCGCGGTCAGGACATGCATATAGTCGTTACGCACTTTGTCAAAAGTAATGGCGTCGGCAGAGGTATTGCCGAAGCGGAACGATCTTGATGTATTCCAGCCCCCGCTCTGTGTACTCATAATAATATGCAAATATGGCAAGACGTTGTATCCCTGGCGATCCAGGAATTCTTTCTCGAAGTCGTTGCTCCAAAGCGATCCGCTGTTGCCGCCGCCCGAGCTGAGTTCAAGAGAATCCATGTAGAACTCGATCCGGCCGTTTTCGGTGATGACAGACTGCAGATCGGGCGTGAAGATGTTCGCTTCCCAATAGGCCTTCACTGCTTCAAAGCCAATTTGGTCCATATAATTGATGGCGTAGTTAGTGGCCACGGAGGGAGAGGCGGTCTGGCCCGAGCCGTGCTGCCAGTATGTCAGAATGAGGACGGGACCGCCTGTGTCGTTGGTCCAGTTGAGTGTCAGGTCATTCCCGACTTTCTCAACCAGGCTGGTCAGATCGATAGCGCCTTCCGCAAACAATGTGGTCCCGCTTGATACCCGAACGGCTACGGCGCCCACAAAGCGCTTCGTTCTGGCCCCGATGTTGCTGACCGTCGGCGCCGGCGCCACGCCCGGCTGCGGAATGATACCGTTAAAGCTGGCGCCGTTAGCGAGCTGAGCCGATTGCCCGTAGCTCAGTATCTGTGACGCGGAAGGGTTGTCCTGGTTGAACGGCAAGCCGTTGTAAATATACGTATTGGGCAGGTTTGAGGTGCCCCAGTGTGTGCCGCTGGTCAGCGAGGCGCCGAGGCCGTTTTTGGTGGCCTCTTTGATCACCGTCTGCATGTCGCTGCTCCACTCGGCGGAACCCCAACTGTACCGCACGGCCGGCGTCACGTCTGAGGCAGTCATAGCGAGGACTTCGCACGCGCCGAAGCCACTGTCATTGAGGGACTTGATTTCCTCGGCTAAGGTCTCATCGGTGTGGTAGCCCTGTCCCAGCCACCAGCGGACATTCGGCCAATACAGCTTTTCCGGCCTCTCGTACCTTGCTTCAAAATCAGAAACAAAATCGTTCGACGTCGGCTCGGCAGTAGCAAAGAATGTGGTCGGCGCTATTGCCAGCAGCATGATGATTGCCAATAAAAGCGTCAGGAGTTTCTTCTTCATAAATTAACCTTTCCTTTCATGGACTCAGGGTGATTATAGGATAATGCCCTGAGTTGAGTTCTCGGATCGTGTGGGGTCACTCGAGCTATCGCAAAAATGCGGGGGTTTTCTTAACTGCTGTTAAAGAACTTGCGTACCATTTTTTTGATCTCTCCTCTCCGATTTTCAATAGTCAAGAGCAATCGAGCCGCGAAAAGCGGGTGCGACCCGGACTCCAGG
>WREQ01000059.1 GCA_009779255.1 Dehalococcoidia bacterium | reverse complement strand
CCTCTGCCATGACACCGCGCACGGTGGAATGGCAGGCGGCAAGCCGAAGCTGAAATGGGAGCGGGTACGCGACCGTTTCCAGCAAAGCGAAGCCGCTTGGGGTGCAGGGGCGTCGCCCATGCCACACGACCTTGCTTGCAAGGTCTAGTGTGTTATGCCAGCACCCGACTGGCGTGATAATCCGCGACGCCGCCTTATAGGCGGCGCGGATTTGAACGACAGGAAAACGGGGCGGGATTTTCTGCGCACATAGTCCACCCGCGCACGGGTGGACGGCGAAGAAATCACGGCTCGTTTTTGTAAGTGGTGCTGGCATACTGCTCTCGTCCAGCGTCCCACGTAGAATTCAGCATACCATACTACGTTGAGAGCCATCCTATTCGCTCCAGAACCGTGCTCCGTCAATCTGCACAAAGGAATGCACAACAAACCGCATAACTCCGTAAAGTGCAAATCCTGAAAAACCAGATAACTCCATCGATCCATTGTGCAGATTGACGGAGTTTTTCTGCTTTGAAAAGATAATAGAATTTCGATGAAAATCTTGCGCTTTGTATGCAAGTGTTTTATTATCAAGATGTTTTGCGGATTATTCTCAATAAAGCCACAAAATTCTTGTATATTTCGGAACGCCGTGGTATTATTTGTCTTGTGTAAGGCCATATAGAAGGCCGCAGCGACCGTGAGGTGTTCCACCACCATCACGGCGAATGTAGGGAACCTCAAAAGCTACGCCTACAAACACGGAAAACCCGCCGCTACGACGTAAATCAGTATACCCGAACATATGGGTGTTTTCAAGCTGATTTTCCTGTCGTGATTGAAGGGTATTTCGTGAAAAACGCAGAAACTGATGTTTCATGGCGCGTAGGCAAGGCGATAATGCCTCCTGCGCGCTTCTTATATGGCCTTCCAGAGCCCGGCGGGTGATTACCGCCCGCCGGGTAAATAAATGGGAGGTTCGTACATATGATAAAACGTATCATTTCACTTTTACTGGTAGTGGTATTAATACTAGCAGCATTGCCATTCTCAGCTGTGGCTGTGACAGACGATGTTTCCAACGTCAGATTCCTTGCAGCGGTCGACCCGCCTGCGGTAGGCTCAATACCAATCTCGAACAGGGCAGAACTTGCTGCAATAAACAACAACCTAAGCGGAAAATATCATTTGACTAATGATATTGACCTTTCCGATGGGTCATGGGTTCCAGTCGGAAGTATTGGAGTTGGCGGGGGGTTTGGTCTTCATGAGTTCAAGGGCCTTTTTGATGGGCAAGGTTATGTGATTCATAATCTTACTATCAGGGGAGATGGTAACGTTTTCGCAGGTTTATTCGGCGCGGCAACAAGAGATGCAATAATTAGGAATGTTGGTCTTGAAGCTGTTGACATAGATGTCAGTAATAATGGTGGATCAGGTTTTCCAACTAATATTGGCGGAGGTAGTTATAATAATACATATGGATCAACGGCCGGTGGAATCGCTGGTTATGGTGGAAACATAAGCAACTGTTATGTAACGGGTTCAATATCTACATCAGCTGCATCAAATCTAAGTGGCCCTTTGGGTCATCGAACTGCCATTTCAGGTGGAATTAGTGGCTATGGCGGCTTGATTAGCAACTGTTTCTTTGTAGGCTCACTTTCTTCCTCTACACAAGGTAATGGCGCATATTCATATGCAGGAGGGATAAGTGGTTTCATAGAAACTAATTCTTATTATGGGGATGGATCTGTTTCAAACTGCTATAGTGTGGCAAATATTTCTTTATCCACAACAGCATCATACTCGATGTTTGACACCGCTTCTGCTGGTGGAATATGCGGATTTAGTGGTGGTAATGCCACTGTTAGAAACTCATATTGGAGTATAGATAGCGTCCAGAGTGTCAATGGTGCTGCTCTGGCAACTTCGGATAAGAAAGGTCTGGGTTCAGGTGTTGGACAAGCTACGGCGCTCACATCTGAACAAATGAGGCAGCAATCCTCGTTTTCCGGATGGGATTTCATCAACGTCTGGACTTACAGAAGTGGCGTGAATAACGGATATCCGGTTCTTGGAGTGTTTTTTCCAGAAAGCTACACAATCGTCGCCACAGCAGGTGCTGGTGGCACCGTGACTGGCAGTGGAACGTTCAATCAAGGAGCAACAGTGACGCTCCAGGCTACACCGAACACTGGCTTCAAATTTGACGGGTGGTATCAGGGAAATACCAGCGTAAGTACAAATGCTACATTGACCTTCAATGCTACAGCGGACAGGACACTTGAAGCACGTTTTTCACTGCTTCCAGGAGCGCCGACGTTTGACAATCCGCATTCCGGTTGGGCAAGGGAAGAACTCGAACGGGCGTTTATAGAGGATCTTGTGCCACCGCTACTCAGAGCGCCTGATGTAGACCTCAGAGCGCCAATCACACGCGAGGAATTTGCTGGCGTGGTTGTTCTTACTTACCAAAACCTTTCGGGGATAATAGTCCCGGCTCCGCCAGTAGATAGTAACCCATTCACGGACACAAGGGACATATATGTTCGAATGGCTCATAGCATTGGGATAATGGTTGGAACCTCTGCAACGCAATTTGATCCAAATACT
>WREQ01000058.1 GCA_009779255.1 Dehalococcoidia bacterium | reverse complement strand
GGCGGGCACCAGTGTTTCCAACAGCGCGTTTCTTACCGCCACCAACGTGGTGATGGTGCCGTTTATTGTGTGGTTATTCGCGCGCAAGCGGCCGCCCCTTAAGATATATGTGTTGGCTGCCGGTACCCTGGCCGGCATCGGCATTTTGACGCTGCGCTTGGACGGTGGGCTGGCCATCGGCCGGGGCGATTGGATCATGCTGCTGAGCGCCTTCTTGTTTGCGATGCACATCGCCTATCTGGGCACGGTGGCGCTGGGCATGGACGCGGGTTTGCTTACTCTGTTGCAATTTCTGACAGCGGCGTTATTGTCCACGATAGCGCTATTGTGCCTGGACTCCGGCGCGTTGTGCGGGGTGGCGTGGGGCGTGGAACTGCTGCCGATGCTGTACTTGGCGCTGTTTTCTACTTGCCTGTGTTTCTTTTTGCAGACCGCCGCCCAGCAGCGGACCTCGGCGGCCAAGGCGGCCATCCTGCTTTCCGCCGAGGGTTTGTTTGGCAGCGCATTTTCTGTATTGCTGGGGCTGGAACCCTATACCTGGCGCATGGCAGTTGGAGGTGCGGTGATCCTGGCCTGCATCGCGATGACGGAAATCGATTTTTCAGGAAAATAAATCGCTGAAACAATTGTAATTTCATAATGCAAGGCAGAATTCTTGCTTAAAATGTCCGAAATTTAAGATTTTTCTCTTGAATTTCGCTTTACAGCCATCCCATCCATTTGGTATGATACACATAGAAAACCAAAGCAGATTTGTGCATCTTGCTTATGTTTTTTATACCCTTCCAGTAGGGATGAGAGGAGGGCCCAGACGGTGCATTTGAGTCAAGCGTTTGGGAAGCGGCTCAAAAAGCAATTGCCGCTGCACATTTTTGTGTGGATGGGGTTACTGTTTTTGCTGTTGTTCTCCATCATCCCCATGTTGGGGGTGGTTATTGGCTTCAAAGACTACAATATCAAAACCGGATTTTGGGGGATGTTTACCGCACCCTGGGTTGGCTTAAAACACTTTGTGGCCTTTGTAAACGACCGAAAGTTTACCGAACTCATGCGCAACACCGTAGGTTTGGCGGCGCTTAAGCTGGTATTTTCTTTCCCGCTGCCGATCCTGTTTGCGGTGATGATCACGGAAATGCGCGGCAACGCCTACAAGCGCCTGGTACAGACGGCCAGCTATCTGCCGCACTTTATTTCATGGACCATCGTGGCGGGCATCCTGCATGCGTTCTTTTCCACCAGCACCGGCATGGTCAACGACGTGCTGGTGAAGCTGGGGGTGATCAAGGAGCCGCTGCCCATCCTGATCAGCGCGGACTATTACTACGGCCTGGCCGTTGTTAGCGAGATATGGAAGGGCCTGGGCTGGAACGCTATCATCTATCTGGCGGCGATGGCGGGCATCGATCCCGGCTTGTACGAGAGCGCGCAGATCGACGGCGCGGGCAGGCTCCGCCGCATTTGGCACGTGACATTGCCCTGCATCAAGGGCACCATCGCCGTGCTGCTGATACTGGCCATGGGCGGCCTGTTCAGTGGAAACTTTGAACAAGCCATGTTGTTGGGCAATACGCTCAACATCTCCCGCTCGCAGGTGATCGAGGTGTTTGTATACAGAGCGGGCCTGACGCAGGAGAGGTATGACTATGCCGCTGCCGCAGGCTTATTTCAGTCGGTCCTTTCGTTGACGCTGGTGATCGGAACAAACGCTGCCTCGCGCAAGCTGACCGGCGCATCATTATTCTAAGAAAGGAGGTTCCGCCCATGTCGCATCGCAGCGCACTGATCGCCAAGGGTAACCGCATCCGGCGCACGGCCGAAGATAAGATACTGGATGCGGTGATATGGACACTGGTTACCTTCATTTTCTTTGCCACGATTTATCCATTTTATTATGTGCTTGTGCTTTCTCTTAACGACGGTGTGGACGCCTTGCGCGGCGGGATCTACCTGTGGCCCCGCGAATTTACGCTAAGCAATTATGCACAGTTTTTGAGCGACGCTAAATGGACCGGCGCCATCAGCGTGTCGGTAGCCAAGACGGTGGTAGGGGCAGCGCTTACGGTGTTCTTCACCTGCATGGTGGCGTACGGACTGGCCGCGCCGAATTTGATGGGCAAAAAAGTATACACCCTCATTTTGCTCATCTGCATGTACTTTTCCGGCGGTCTCATCCCGTATTTCTTGACGTTACGCGCCTATGGGCTGCTCAATACCTTCTGGGTATTTGTGATCCCCACCATGTTCAGTACGTATTACTGTATCCTGGCGATCGCTTTTTTCCGTGAGCTGCCGGCAGAATTGAATGAATCCGCCCGGTTGGACGGCGCGGGTGAGTTTACCATCTACTTTCGCATTATCCTGCCGCTGTCAAAGGCGTTGTTGGCTACGCTGGCGCTGTTTGCCGCAGTGGGACAATGGAACAGCTGGAGCGACGTTGTTTTCTTTGCCCCTGCCAATCGGTCGCTCAAAACCCTGGCCGCGCTGATGCGCGAGGTGATCATCCGCAACCAGGTGGACGTGTCGTCCCGCCAGGCTATGATGCAGGCTGCCCGCCACAGCAAGGTTACCGCCTCTTCGGTGCAGATGGCGTCGATGATGATCGCCGTGCTGCCCATCGTGATGGTCTATCCCTTTTTACAGCGC
>WREQ01000057.1 GCA_009779255.1 Dehalococcoidia bacterium | reverse complement strand
GCGGGTGCATGTCGAAACCCAGAGTGAGGTGAAACGACATGACATCACAGAGGCGGCATGAAGTAACGGATGAGGAATGGGAACGATTGAGGAAGTATTTTCCAGAGCGTCAACCGGGACAGTGAATACGGCGCCCCAGATTGAACAGTAGGGGCGCTCAGATTGAACACCCTTGGGCGCAGGAAATGAACAGTGAACGGCGGCGAAGTTGAGCAGCAAACATTTCAACTGTAGTAATTTGAAGTCAGCACATCGAAAGGTGTGACTAACTTTAGGGAGGGTCATAAAATGACCGACTACAGAGAAATGTTGAGGCTGGGTAGCCTCGGGCTGAACCGCACACAAATCGCGGACAGCCTCGGAGTATCGCGGACTACGGTAATTCACACGCTGCAACGTGCGGCGGCGCGGGGGTTAGACTGGCGGACAGTAGAGACGCTGAGCGATCGCGAGCTGGCCGACAAGCTGTTACCAAAGGGGGGCGACACTCCCGGCTATCAGGCTCCGGATTACGCCTACATCCACAGGGAAATGGCAAAACCAGGCATGACGCAGCAGTTGCTCTGGATGGAGTATTGTGACCATTGTAGGGACGCGGGCACTATCCCGTACCAGCTTACCCAATTCAAAAAACGATACCGGGAGCATCTAGCGACAACTAAGGCTACGATGCACATCAACCGGAAGCCCGGCGAGATCATGGAAGTAGACTGGGCAGGGCAAACAGCCCAGCTGGTGGACAGCGATACCGGCGAGGTTCAGGAGGCATATGTGTTCGTGGCGGCGTTACCGTACAGCGGATATGCCTACGCCGAAGCCTTCTTGTCGCGGGATCAGCAGGCATGGACCGCCGCCCATGTGAACGCGTATGAGTATTTCGGCGGAGTCGCGCGGATTTTAGTACCAGATAATCTGAAAACCGGCGTCATCAAGCACACCCGAAACGAGGTCGTGCTGAACAAGAGTTACCATGAGATGGCGGAGCATTACGGGACGGCTATTCTTCCGGCGCGGGTGAACGCTCCCCGGGACAAAGCGACGGTGGAAGGCACGGTCGGGTATATAACCCGCGGTATTCTGGCTGCTATCCGGAATCAGATGTTTTTCACCCTGCGGGAGATGAACGGCGTCATCAAGGAACGGCTCTACGCCGTTAACCACAAGCCCTTCAGGGACAAGGACGGCAGCCGGGCCACATGGTTTGCGGAGGAACGGGTGTCACTGTTGCCGTTGCCGTCAGTTCCCTTTGAGCTATCCGAATGGAAAGCCGCGACCGTTTCCTTTAATTACCACATCGGTGTGGACGAGCAGTATTACTCGGTTCCGTATGAGTACATAAAGCGCAAAGTGGACGTCCGCCTGACTCGCAATGTGGTGGAGATATTCTACGAAGGCACGCGCATTTGCTCCCATATCCGGATTCACGGTCGCCGTGGGCAATATAGTACGCAGGAAGCGCACATGCCGGCCAATCATCAGAAGTCTCTTCAATGGAACGGGGAGCGGTTCCGCAAATGGGCAGCGAAAATCGGCCCATGCGCAACCACCACTGTGGAGGCGATTTTGACCGGATACAAGGTGGAACAGCAGGGGTACCGCGCTTGCATGGCGCTGCTCAAGCTCAGTGACCAGTACACCCCAGATCGTCTGGAAGCCGCCTGCGCCAAGGCATTGACCTATACGCCCCGTCCCAACTACAAGGCGATTCAGACCATTCTCAAGTCCGGGCAGGACAGGATCACCAAGGATTCAGCCGCGCCTGCAGAGCCCTCCGTTTTCGGTTTCACCCGTGGGGCCGACTACTACAAGGGAGGGAACGGCTGATGCTGCAAAACAACACAGTGGCTAAGCTCCACGAGATGAAACTCAGCGTTATGGCGAAATCCTTCCATGCACAGATGGCGGACAGCGCAGTTGCCGCGCTTGCCTTTGAGGATCGGTTTTCCATGCTGGTGGATGCCGAGTGGACAGCCCGTAAAAACAACAGGTTGAAGCGGCTGATCCGCAAAGCGGATTTTGAGTACCCGGGCGCTTCGCTGGAAGATATCGAGTACCGGGAAGACCGCCATCTAGACAAATCACTCATCACCAGGCTTGCTTCCTGCACCTATGTGGACGAGCGACACAATATCATCCTCTTAGGCGCTACCGGTTCCGGTAAGACCTACTTAGCGAACGCTTTTGGCGTTAAGGCCGCGCAGAGCTTCCACACTGTCCGCTACATCCGGCTGCCGGAACTCTTAACGGAATTGGCGCTCGCCCGCGCAGAAGGCACCTACCGCAAGGTCATCCGGCAGTACCGGCAAGTCAAGCTACTGATCCTTGACGAGTGGCTACTCTACCCGCTCAAAGAAGCCGAAGCCCGCGATCTGCTCGAAATCGCCGAGGGACGCTACAAGAAAGCATCCACCATTTTTTGCTCTCAGTTTGAGGTGGGCGGTTGGCACCAAATGATCGGCGAACCCACCCTGGCCGTCGCCATCTGCGACCGCATCGTCCACGACTCCTACACCATCGTCATCGGCGGCAAAGATTCCATGCGCAAGGTCAAAGGTCTGAAAAACGAGGCCTGACGGCCTCATGGGCCTGTGCCCTGCACAACAACGCCGCCTGCGGCGGCATGAGTTTTTCGCTTTCGTTTTCCAAGGAGAGTGGCGTCTTGCGTCATAATATGAAAAGAGCGACACCGGCGGCGTCACTCTCCTTGCCAAACCTCATCCGGCGCTCAGGTTGCTCTCCAGCATTGCCCTATCCTCCGCATGAGTAAAAGCATCTTGAGTGTACTTTGCTACGTTCTTCGCGTCAATGTTCAACTTCGCCGCCGCCGGTGTTCAATTTCCGCACCTCCTCCTGTTCAACTTCAGCGCCCCGGGGTGTTCAACTCCGGCGACATATACATTCATTAAGGTTAGAATCCTAACAACATCGGTGGCTAAGATACCAACGATTGATAAAGTGAATACCCTTTTTGGCCAAGGGGGTTCATTTTGACGATTCAACAGATGCATGCTTTACATACCATGCTC
>WREQ01000056.1 GCA_009779255.1 Dehalococcoidia bacterium | reverse complement strand
TGTTGCCGCTTTGGGCAGCTGCAAAAGGACATTTAGAGTCAATCCGGCTAGAAATTGACGCGGAGGGCGCTATAAAAGAAAAATGCCAATATGAACTTAAAAACATACACACATGGGCGGACACATTCAATGATGCAAATCCTGATATAAAGCGAATGATTATCGCTCAACTTCTCGAACGTGTAATAGTGTACCGGGGCTATAAAATCCACATTGACATATCTATTACTGCCAAACAGTTTTTCGGTACAGACATGTTGAATTCAACTATAAAAGCATCATGATTGTCAACCCTCCAAACGGGCAAATGCCTCGTCTATCGTCAAGCTGCCTTCTTTGCGGAGCGATTCCACGCCTTTGGCAAGCTCGGGCAGCAGGCGGATGGTCGCCACTTGCTTTTCGTAATCCGCTATGCTCTGCACCACATACCTGCACCGACCATCCTTTGTCAGGAAAACCGGAGAATCGTCTTCGCAGTGGTCGAGCACTTCTCCATAGTTTTTTAGACCAGACACAGATAGAATTTGAGGCATGAGAACATCCCCTTCCCTGAAATCACACCATAATTTTACCTGAAATTCAACAGCAAATAAAGGTTGGGTTTCAAATGGCATAAAGGTGCCTTTGTTTCTTCTCCCAGACAAAACTTGCGGAATATGTAATGTGAATATCGAATATAGTCGCGTCAAACCTTCTTATCATGCCATTTGCCCCTATTGAAGCGTCGGTATACCAGAATGAATCGGGTAGTCGTGTCCAGGATTGAAGCTCCCCAAGCGCCCATGATACCCAGTCCCAGCGCAAAGATGGCGATTGAACTGAGTACCGGACGGATCACCACCACGCAGATCGCCATGACGAGGGAGACGTAGAGGTTGTCTCCAGCGCCACGCAAACAACCGGAGATGACGACTGAGGATGTCTGAACCGGCTGGAATGCCGCCACCATGAACATCAGATTCGCCGCCATCAAATAGACGTCCATGCCATCCCCCGGTTCCATGAAAAAACGGGCGAACGGGTATCGGAACGCAATGAAGATCATCGCCGTGCACAAACTGACCGTCAGAGCCATGCGTTGACTGCATTTTCCATAGATAACTGAAAGATCCGGTCGCTCCTTGCCCAGCATCTGGCCAACCATTGAGGTACCCGCAATCCCGATTCCATCTCCGAAGTTAAACGATATGTTCATAAATTGCATGGCAATCGTGTGGGCGGCGAAAACCTCGTATCCGAGACTGGCAACAATCGCAGCATAGGCAAAAAAACCGATGCGCAACCCGAGTTGCTCCCACATGGCGCTTCCACCCACTTTAGTGATGGAAGTGACCGTCTCTTTATTTAGACGCCAGTCGTCCGACCGGGTAATCCTGAGAAAGTATTGCCTGCGCTTTCCCTGAACGAGCGATAGCATGCATAGCACAAACCCGACACAGAAGCCGATGCCCGTCGCCCAAGCTGCACCAGCCACCTCTAGCCTGGGGAAGCCGAACTTACCGTTGATCAACAAATAGTTAAAGACGATGTTAACCAAATTGGCGATTAAGTTGACGTACATGGCCAGCTTTGTGTTACCAACGCCGCGCTGAGCCGCGTTGATACACATCGTCACTGCGTTGATCGGAAGGAACCAGGCAAGGATTGTGAAATACTCCATCGACATGCCGATTGTGTTTGCATCCGCACCAGCTAACACCATCAGAGGCTGTGCAAAGGCCAGCGCTAACGCCATCACCACAAAGGCCAGCGCAAGCCCTAGTGTCAAGGCATTGCGGAGGGTTCTATTGGCGTCCTCCTGCCTGTCCTGCCCCTTTCGGCGAGCGACAATCGCCGTCACTCCAATGTTGAGTGCAAAAAACACCGATAGTACGATCATACGCGGCTGTCCAGTAAGTCCCACCGCGGCAATAGCCGCCGAGCCCAGTCCTCCTACCATGGCAGTATCGCAGGCCCCGATCACTGACATGAGCACCAATTCCATCACTGATGGCAACGCAAGCCGGAACAGTTCTCGGTAGGCGTCTCTAGTCTGTACCAGTTCGCCACGGATGTATTCGGGGCGAACCATGCGATCTACCGAGTAGAACCTACGCACGATACCGACCAACGCACTCAACCCTCTCAGCCGATTTTGTTCATTATACTATACACCCCACTGCTGTCAACTGATGCAGAGGGTGAGAAAACATTTCTTCTACAAGAAACTCTCATATGGTGTCTTGCCTTAGTGCGGCTTTTTAGATATAACGAGGGAGGAACTGCATTTATCAGGCGGATTGGTGGCGCTGTTCTGTAATAGTGGCCGATGTAGTAGAGCATATCGTTCACATCGATGGGGTCACTGGTTCGAGTCCAGTACAGACCACCACGCCGCTCAAAGAGCGGCCTTTCTATTTACGGCAAATCTTCAACCCGATGAGGTGGATTATGATTACCTTGAGAGAAATAACCCCGGCCAACTGGCGCGAATGCATAAGTCTGGCCGTCAAAGAGAGCTAGAAGAAGTTTGTGGCTCCAAACGTCTTTTCTCTTGCACAGGCGAAGGTATATCCAAGCTATACACCGCTTGCCATCTACCATGATGATGAAATGGTGGACTTTATCCTGTACGGCATTGATCCTGACGATAACGAGATGGGGATTTCCCGCCTTATGGTCGACCAACGGTACCAGGGGAAGGGCTACGGCAGGGCGGCGATGACACAATTACTCGGGATAATCAGGCAGGACGCATCGCTCCGTGCTGTTTATCTCAGTTTCGAACCCGAAAACAAAAAAGCTGAGGCGCTGTACCTAAGCCTGGGCTTTGAGCATACCGGCGAAATCGAGGACGGCGAGTTGGTCATGAAACTCATGCTTTAAGCACATTGTTCACATTGATAGGGTCATTGGCTCGAGTCCAGTAAGCACCACCACCGCAAAACCGCCAGAAATGGCGGCTTTTTACTGTCCACAGTACAATGCGAATGTGGTGTTAGACCGAATTACTCCTTCCGCACCCCCAACCGGGGACAAATAACGTGGGGCCATAGCACAGTTGGTAGCGCGCTACATTCGC
>WREQ01000055.1 GCA_009779255.1 Dehalococcoidia bacterium | reverse complement strand
CATCTCAACATCCTCCATTTATCTTTTCTGAGTTTTCTCACAAGCTCTGATCGTTTCACTACATCACCCCTTGAACCCATTATTGCACGTATTACACGTATTGTCAATGGAAAATCGGCATTGGTATTCGTCCACTTTTTCTGCAAATGCTGGTCAATATTCGTCCATATTTTATGCATTTGTCACGTGTCAATGGAGTATTGGTAACGAACTTAACTCTTGTTGCTCCATCACAACGCAGCAACGGGCGCGATTTGCGCCCGTTGTCGCTTTAGATCCGCAGGCTGTGCCTGCTGCGTCAATTGATTACATTGACTGCTATATTGACTGCTAAGCCTGTTTGTACATCGGTGATTCTGATAACCGCTATTCCTGCCGTAAGGCCCGATACTACACCTGTTGAGCTTACTGACGCGAATACCGGTACAGCGCTGGTGAATGTGTAGCCAGCACAGTTCGTGTCCACCAGTATCGGGACGCTTGTGGTACCCCTGCGGACAGTGATAGTGGAGGGTTGTCCAGGAGCGAGCCGTAGATAGTAGGCTTCGAGAGCATCAATAGCATCCAGGATGGCTTCCACGAAACCGTCCACCATTTCCTGTTCCCTGATATTTAGTCCGTAAACTACAGCGGCAACCGCTTCTTCCACTTTATCGTAATTCGTGTACAGAATGCTCTTGAACGTTTTCGCGGTGGAGATAGCGTTTTCAACTTCGCTATAATCGGCGTTTTTCAGGGTAAGTGCGCCTTCGGTGGTCTTCAATTTGGCAAACGCATTGTCCAAATCATCCTGGGCGGGAGCTCCCTGCGCTATGATTTTCTTGGCCGCGTCTATTGCGTCTGTCATGGCGCTCCAGGACTCTTCGGTGTAATCGGTAACGTCTTCTCTGTTCTTCATGGCTTCAATACGCGCTTCGAGTTGTGTTACGGCGGTATTGAGCCCGGCGGCCGTAACCGACGTCGCGAATACTGTGCTGATGGGTTCGCTTCTGAGGTTGTTACCGCTTTCAAGGCCGAATGAGCCGACGGCTTCGATAGTCAAGATATATTCGGTGGAATGGGTGAGGCCGCCGACTATCTGGGTGTATGTATCCCTTACCGGCAGGAACATGAAGTCAGACCACTGGTTAAACGTTCTCACCAGCGTGCCGGTTTCGGCATTTCTCAGGGTGTAGCGGTAGTGGTGGATGATTTCGCCGACTTCGCTTGGCTCGGGCAGCGATGCCACGTCGAATGTGACCGTAACTTCGGTGGTTTGTTTATTGGATATGCTGATTTCAACGTCTTCGGCGAATACCGGTTTCTGCGCCTTTGCCGCGCGTTTCGCGGTCGTGTAGGGTAGTTCTTCGGAAACGTCAAACATCCATGTCTGGTCGATCCAATCGCCAGAGGCGAAGTCGTAATTTTTTATTGTAACGACCGAACCTTCGGCTTCGATAACCAGTCCCTGTTCGGCGATACCATCGCCTTTGGCCATGGTGGAGGTGCCGGTGGCGTTCCTGTTATTTCCCGCAAAACCCTGTTCGAGTTCAAAATAATATGTGGTTACCGCGTTCACCGTCGTGAACCCGCCATCCTGCCAGATTGAGCGTGGCTCGTTGTTCGGGCTGTGGATGTGACCGGAGAAGGATACAACCTGCGGGTATCTTGACAGGAAGGAACTGTTGCCATTGCCAAGGCCACTGCCGTACCATTCGCTCGAAACATAGAAGCTGTAGCGCAGCGGATGGTGGAAGAAGACAAACACGGGTTTTTCAGGGTCTTCGGCAATGGCGTATTGGATACGCTGTTCGGCCCACGACTGAATGTGGGAGTACATGTCGTTGCCCAACCCTAAAAGGGTGGTGTTGCGGCCGCGGGCGGCTATCGCCCCGTTGCGCGGGTTAGTTACGACGCCGGCACTCGAAAAACCGGGCGATAGGGTTATAAAGTGATAGCCGTTTATAACATAGTGCGCGTTGGGTTCCATGCCCAATGTGTTGGAGAAGATATCCGAGTTGCTCGCGGTGTCGTATTCATGGTTGCCCATCGACGCAAAAACCTTGATGCTCGGGTCTAAATAGTTGTCGATGCAGTTTTTCAGGGTGGTCATGTTGACCTGGTTGCCATTGCCGGTTATGTCGCCGACCATCGCCAGGGCCTCCACATCCTGTTCGCTGTACCATTCCAATATCTTGTTGAGGCGGTCGGCCTGTCCTGTCGCACCAGCGCCGTGCCCGGTGGCGCCGGTGTGCATGTCGCAGATTACGCCAAAGGTGACCTTGTCGGCGGTGTTTTCCGCGTTACCGGTGAATACGTATTCCGCCGCGTTTGTTGACATTACTGTCGCAGGTGCGATAATCATTCCGATTACCAGGAAGACGGACAATAGCTTGGAGATCATACTTTTTCTTTCTTGCTTGTACATAGTGTGTTTACTCCTTTTTATTATTTGTGCTATTTGCCTGGATCCATAGAAGCATAATTCCAAAACTCTATACAGACAAACGAACACACTCATATCGTAAAGCACATATGTAAAGACATAGCTATATTTGTGTAAGATTTAACTGATTTTTATGTAAAATATCATGCAACGGATTGATAAGATTTTTCACTGGGCGCGTGGATTGAAATTTGGGTATGAACCCTTTATGCTTTGTGAACAGAATGAAAATAATGAGGCAGTTATTGCGTTTTTGTTGCATTGGTGCGCTATATGTGGTATAGTGTGCTAACACTGAGCGAGTGAGGTTGGTTGAGGTTGATTCCCATTTTGGGAATTAAGCGGATATGATTCAGTATAGGTGTGTAAATATTCAAAGGGGGACGATTTGTTCCCCTTTACTTTGTCTTCCGACGCGGGTAGAGCCACATTCGTCCACTTTTTCTGCATTTGTGATCTATTATTCGTCCACATTTTCTGCAAACATGGGTCAACTTTCGTCCATATTTTCTGCTGCACACTTGACAAATGCTATTTCGGATGTCATAATCTGGCTTGAGGTGACCGATAAGTGCTTGAGCGTAAAATTGAAAAACAACTGCATGAATGGAAGAGCAACGCAAACAGAAAGTGTTTGCTCGTCAAGGGCGCGCGGCAGGTCGGAAAGACAT
>WREQ01000054.1 GCA_009779255.1 Dehalococcoidia bacterium | reverse complement strand
TTTAGATAATTGGTGGGTAGCCCCATTTGCATCGCAGCTACCAGGCACGCCTTGTACAACACGCAGCCCGCCAGCGCCATGGTGGTGGGCCGCACAAAGCGTAGCCCGCGCAGCAGGCTGGTGCCGATGATCACTGACGCCAGGCCCATCACCACGATGCCTGTTCCGCTGGATACGCTGGCGCTCTCCGCCTGTTGGGCCAGCACACTGCCCGACAACGCAGTGAGACCATTGCCCAGCATCAGGCCGATCACCTTCATGCGCCCCGGGCTTATCCCCTGAGATATCACATACTGGGCGTTGTCACCGACGGCGCGTAGCAGCAAGCCAGATTGGGTTTTGTAGTACAAATCCAGCAGCAGCTTTGCAATTAGCGTGATTGCCACCAGCACGATCAATACCCGGCGCGGGCGAAGCGCCTCCGGCAATATCACCGCGAGGCCACTATTGAATACCGTAGGCTGGTTGTAGAAGGGTACCACCGCACGGCCGGCAAGCACCGCCAGGTTCACCGACCATAGCGCGGTCATCACCAAGATGCCGGAAAGCAAATCGGATATCTTGAGCCGTACATGCAAAAAGCCGGTAACCGCACCGGCAGCGGCGCCGCAAAGGAACGCAATGCCCAACGCCAATACGGGATGGACGCCTGCGGTAATCAGCGCGGCTGTCACGCACGCCCCCAGCGGAAACGTGCCGTCCACCGAAAGGTCGGGGAAGTGCAGCACGCTGTAGGTGATGAACACACCCATTGCCATGATGCCGTAAATCAGGCCCTCTTCCACCACGTTAATCAAAAGCCGCAGAAAAACATCCATCTCATCTCTCCTCACAGTTAACAAAGCGGACCGTATCCACTTACAGGTTGTCGATGAACGCCCCTTTGCGTTGTCGGTGTTACGCTGGTCTCGTCAGTGCATGTGGATGCGCCGCCGTTGAACCGGCTTGAGACCTCCTGACATCGGGGCATTTTCGACAACCTGCAAGTGATTTTAACGCTCAAGCCGCCTATGCGTCGCCCTTGTGTACGTTTTGCTGACTACGGCGCAACATCCGCAGCATCCGCATACGCTTCCGGCAGCGCAATGCCCAGCTTGGCAGCCACAGTGCTGTTATAAGCCGGCGTACACTCGTCGATCAGGCCTACGGGCATAGTCTCCGGCTTGGCGTTGTCATTCAGGATCTCCGCCGCCATTCTGCCCGCCACGCGGCCTAGTGCCACATAGTCGATGCCCTGGGTAGCCAGGCATCCGTTCACCACCTGCTCCACTTCGGAGCCAAAGACCGGGATACCGGCTCCATCGGCGGCACGCAACACCAGCGCCAGGTTGTTGACCACATTGTTGTCGGTGAAATTGTTTATACAGTCTACTCTGCCTGCCAGCGTGGCAGCGGCGGCGGCCACTTCGTCGGCGGTATTTACACCCACAGCCTCTACGGCAAAATCGTACGTCGGAGCAATGGCATTCAGTTGGCCCAGATGGGTAACCGAGTTGGGCTCGCTGATGGTGTAGATGATACCGATGGTCTTCGCTTCCGGCAGGAACGCGCGGATCATCTGCACCTGCGCCTCCAGATTCAGCACATCGGACACACCGGTGCAATTGGTGCCAGGTTCTTCATTCGATTTCACCACGCCGGCCGCCACTGCGTCCGATACGGCCACGAACACCACAGGGACGCCATCTTCCTTCGTAGCGGCATAGGCGCTCATTGCCGCCGGCGTAGCCACGCCGGCCAGCATATCGTAGCCATTAGACACCATGATCTTGGCCTGCATGTCACCGGTGCCCATATCACCCATCGCGTTTTGAAAGTCTACCTTAAGCGTGTCGCCATCCATGTATCCGCCTTCGGCCAGCCCCTCTAGGAAGCCGGTGGTGCAGTTGTCCAGCGAGGGGTGAGGCGCAAATTGAATGATACCTATGGTCTTGGTATCGGCCAGTGCGACGGAAGAGACGCACAAAAGTGCGCACAGGAGCAATGCAACAAATGTTTTGATGGTTTTCATCAGAATAGCCCTACCTTTCTTGATCGATTGTCGAATATGGTTCAAAGGGTTTCCAGTGATTGGCCGCGATTCTAGCATCGCCATCGCCACGTCATTCTCCGTCACTCCTTTCAGAATTTTTGCTTTCAAGGCATTTCCCGAATATAGCAAAAAGCTCTTGTCCTTCAAGGGACAAGAGCCGATGCTCCTGCGATACCACCCAACTTGCCTGGATTTATTCCAAGCCGCTCTGCCGCACACCAACATGTGCGCTCCCGATAACGGTAGGATTTCCGTCGGCTGCTACTTGGTTGTCCGTTCGTGCCGCCCTCCGAAGCCCATTCCATCCGGCCTGTCCTGCCACGGTTCCACCATCGCGCGGCTCTCTGTTAAGGAAGAATCCAGACGTACTCGCCTTCATCACAGGTTTCTTCGATTTGTAAAAATTATATCCGTGCGCTGAGGATTTGTCAATAATTTTTTTCACGATCAGCTCATTAGATCGAGGTTCAGTAAACAGTCCTGATTTCGACATATTACTCCGCGCACAAACAGTAGAAAACAGAGTTATGTAGAAAGAAAGCGGAAACATTCTCTTTATGATGCTGTAAGCAGCGCATGAAAGACTCGACTTTATGGCGAATGTCCTTCTTTGTGCGTGGATGATAACCAGAATGAACATTGATCTTTAAGGCGTGATTTTTTACAACATACAAATATACATCCTCTGCCATTGGGTGATTTGCGAGGCTGCCTATTGCATCAAGCATTATCTGACGTTGCACAGTGTTTCGTTTCAAAGGCAAAACTCACTCTCCGTATTATTGATATTTTCTATTATATGATAACAATTCTTATTTATTAAGCATTTTTCAAACATTTTGGGGCAACACCGCACAGAAGCGGCACAGGAGAGAATGGCAGTGATGAATGAAGTAATAGGCAGTCGAGCGTTTTTGGAATTTGCGGGGTAGATTCGAGTAACCAGGTACCTGATGGAGATACCATCGGGCATTTCGTGGTCTGCTGGTAAAGTACGGGCTGCAGAAGAAGCTTTTCGCCCAAGTGGTGGCGCTGCTTGCGGCCAAGAAGTTGATCCTCAAGAAAG
>WREQ01000053.1 GCA_009779255.1 Dehalococcoidia bacterium | reverse complement strand
GTAGGTCGCAAATAGTGTGCTGCAATAACCTAATCCGGAACAATTTTGGCGGAAAATCAGCGTAAAAAACTCCGTGTCTGCCGTTGCTTGGCGGCAGACACGGAGCACCAGGAAGGATAAATCAAGTCAGCGATACAGCAAACAAGCCGATCACCTCTCGGCGACCAGCATTCCTGGTGTCTATTCAAGCCGCTTTTTCGTAGCGGTGATACAAGCCACCCAGAATCGGCTGTCGCCCGCAAAAACCTCATCCGGGACGAATTTCGGGCTCAACAAACGCAAAAACGCCCCGACTGAATGCGGCGCACCAGATTGAACAGCGGCGTCGCTGAGATTGAACACCCCACGGCGCATAAGTTGAACACCCCGCGGCGGCGGCATTGAACAGCAAATTTCATCTGTAGTAGAGTAAAGTCGGCACATCGAAAGGTGTGACTAACTTTACGGAGGGTCATAAACATGACCGACTACAGGGAAATCATGAGGCTGAGCAGCCTCGGGCTGAACCGCACACAGATCGCGGACAGCCTCGGTGCTTCGCGCACCACCGTGATCCATACGCTGCAACGTGCGGCGGCGCAGGGGCTGGACTGGCGGGCGGCGGAGGCGCTGAGCGACCGCGAGCTGACCAGTAGACTGTTTCCGAACGGGAGCGACACACCCGGCTATCAGGCACCGGATTACGCCTACATCCACAAGGAAATGGCCAAACCGGGCATGACGCAGCAATTGCTCTGGATGGAGTATTGCGACCGTTGCAAGGATGCCGGCGCCATCCCGTACCAGCTGACCCAGTTCAAAAGACGTTACCGGGAACACCTGGCCACAACCAAGGCCACCATGCACATCAACCGGAAACCCGGCGAAACAATGGAAGTGGACTGGGCGGGGCAAACGGCACAGATGGTGGACAGCGACACCGGTGAGGTTTTAGAGGCGAATGTGTTTGTGGCGGTGCTGCCGTACAGCGGGTACGCCTACGCCGAAGCCTTTTTGTCACGGGATCAGCAGGCGTGGACCGCCGCCCATGTGAACGCCTATGAGTATTTCGGTGGCGTCGCGCGGATTTTGGTGCCGGATAATCTGAAGACCGGCGTCATCAAGCACACCCGGAACGAAATCGTGCTGAACAAAAGCTATCATGAGTTGGCGGAGCATTACGGGACGGCAATTCTTCCGGCACGGGTGTATACGCCTCGAGACAAAGCCACGGTGGAAGGCACCGTCGGGCACGTGACCCGCACCATCCTGGCTGCGATCCGCAACCAGACGTTTTTCACCCTACGGGAGATGAACAGCGTCATCCGGGAACGGCTCTACACCTTGAACCATAAGCCTTTCAGAGACAAGGACGGTAGCCGGTCCACATGGTTCGCGGAGGAACGGGCTTCGCTGCTACCGCTGCCGTTGGCCCCGTTTGAATTGTCCGAATGGAAAACAGCGACCGTTTCTTTCAACTACCATGTCGGTGTGGATGAGCAGTATTATTCAGTCCCGTATGAATACATCAAGCGCAAGGTAGACGTCCGCCTGACCCGAAATGTGGTGGAGATATTCTATGAAGGTACCCGTATTTGCTCCCATATCCGGCTTCACGGGCGCCGGGGGCAGTACAGCACGCAGGAAGCACATATGCCTCCCAACCATCAGAAATCCCTTCAATGGAACGGGGAGCGGTTCCGCAAGTGGGCGGCGAAGATCGGCCCAAGCACCGCCGCCACCGTGGAGGCGATCCTGACCGGCTACAAGGTGGAACAGCAGGGGTACCGTGCCTGTATGGCGCTGCTCAAACTCAGTGACCAGTACACCCCGGAGCGTCTGGAGGCTGCCTGCGCCAAAGCGCTGACCTACACGCCCCGCCCCAATTACAAGGCGATCCAGACCATCCTCAAGTCCGGACAGGACAGGATTTCCAGGGATTCCGCCGCGCCTGCCGAACCCTCCGTTTTCGGCTTCACCCGTGGGGCCGACTACTACAAAGGAGGGAACGGCTGATGTTACAAAACAACACCGTGGCCAAGTTGCACGAGATGAAGCTCAGCGTTATGGCAAAATCATTCCAAGCGCAGATGACGGACAGCGCGGTCGCCGAACTCAGTTTTGAGGACCGGTTTTCCATGCTGGTGGACGCCGAGTGGACCGCCCGGAAAAACAACAAACTGAAACGGCTGATCCGTAAAGCGGATTTTGAATACCCGGGCGCGTCGCTGGAAGACATTGAATACCGGGAAGACCGCCGCTTGGACAAAGATCTCATCACTCGGCTGGCATCCTGTACCTATGTGGACGAGCGCCACAACATCATCCTTTTGGGCGCGACCGGCTCCGGTAAAACCTACCTGGCGAACGCTTTCGGCGTCAAAGCCGCCCGGAATTTCCATACGGTCCGTTACATCCGGCTGCCCGAGCTTCTGACGGAATTGGCGCTCGCCCGCGCCGAGGGCATGTACCGCAAGGTCATCCGGCAATACCGACAGGTTAAGCTGTTGATTCTGGATGAGTGGCTGTTATACCCGCTCAAGGAAACCGAGGCGCGTGACCTGCTGGAAATCGCCGAGGGGCGGTACAAAAAGGCGTCCACCATCTTCTGTTCTCAGTTTGAGGTGGGCGGCTGGCACCAAAAAATCGGCGAACCCACATTGGCCGACGCCATTTGCGACCGTATCGTCCACGATTCCTACACCATCGTTATCGGCGGCAAGGATTCCATGCGAAAGGTCAAAGGCTTGAAAGACGAGGCCTGACGGCCTCACGTGACGCGGGCTTTGCCCGCATGAGTTTACCGCTTTGGTTTTCCAAGGAGAGTGGCGTTTTGCATCAGAAAAAGAAAAGAGCGGCGCCGCCGGCGTCACTCTCCTTGCCAAACCTCACACGGCGCTCAGGTCGGTCTCCACCGTCGCCCTATCCTCCGCATGAGTAAAAGCAGTTTGAGTGTACTATGCCGCATTCATGATGTCAATGTACAACTTCCCCGCCGTGGGTGTTCAATTTGCGCGCCGCAGGTGTTCAACTTCAGCGCCCCGGGGTGTTCAACTCCAGCGACATATGCACACCCGAACTGGCTGAACGGTTTGATGTGTCGCGCAGGACAATTCTGCGGGATATTGATACATTATGCCTTACGGGGATTCCGATTGTGACTG
>WREQ01000052.1 GCA_009779255.1 Dehalococcoidia bacterium | reverse complement strand
TTTCTTTGTAATGGGTTTGAGGAACATGGTTTAGTACCTCCAAGATGTACAGGATACTAGAAGTATACCACATCTCGTAGGATAACACAATATACCACATGCACAAAATACTATATGTTGACACGAAAAAATTCAGCAACTTCAACAGTTGCTGACCTGTCTGCCTTTGACTAAAGTTCAAAACTCAGGAGGCGGATGCATTCCTTCGGGAGTGCACCTAGTTTACCGTAATCTTACATAATTTTTACCAAAACTTTACTTGTTCCTGCGTGTGGACTTTACAATGACAATGCTAGAATAAAAGCGGTATGAAAATGAAAATAAAAAAGGAGAATATTCAATGAAGAAAACTCACAAGAAACTCACATCACTCGCACTCGCAGTAATCCTCGCGGTTAGCACCCTCGGCACATCAGTACTCGCTGCACCGCAAACCACACAGCCAATATTCTATAACATCAGCAATCCCTACGCAAACGTAAATTGGACAACAAGCGGTCAGTACAACGCGGCGAATCACACCCATTCCACCTTCTCGGACGGCAGCAACTTCAGGCGCGATATGCTTTTAGACAAGTACGCTAAAAACTTCGACATCGTCGCCATGACCGACCACGACACCACCACAACGGCATGGGATGCTTGGACAGCTCCGGGCAGTTGGGATAACAACTGGAACGGCATCGGCATGGATGTATCTACATACCTGACGGCGGAAGAACTCGCCGCCATCAACGCAGGAACCTTTAATAGAATCAATCCCTCCCTCGGTACTTACAACGGAAACCGCACCAAAAGCACCGGCATGATTAGTATGGGAGAATCAAACGAAACCAGCGCAGAAGGCGAACGCTTCAACGGCGGCGGCAGTAACTTCAGGAATCACCACATTAACGCTTTCTTTACGACAGGTTTACCGGGCGATGTCGGGCAAGACCGGAACAATTCGTCCGATTTTGGAAGAACGATGGACGAAGTTATTAAGGAAGTCGCTGCTCGTGGTGGTATCACCCACCTTAATCATCCCGGCAGATATACCGGCGGACAGAACAACGCGACGCGCTCCAGTGACCCCGCGATTGTCGGCAAATATGTAGAACTGTTTATGGATAACCAGTCCTGCGTTGGCATGGAAATCATCAACAAATGGGACGGCGAATCCATCAACGACCGTATCTTGTGGGACAATATCCTGTCGCAGACCATGCCGCAGGGCAGAGGAGTCTGGGGCTTCACGAACGACGACTCGCATTCGCTGAGCGGCAACGGCCACGCATGGAACGTAATGCTTATGCCTACCCTTTCACAAGCAGGGACTAAAGCCTCAATGGAAACCGGCGCGTTCTACGGCGTCAGCCGCATTGACCGCAAGCACGGCGTCAACAACATCGGCACTCCCGGTGCGCCCAACCAGACCTTGAATACCGCTACCATGTATAGCGGCGGCGACCACAACCAGATGGCGTTAAGCTTCCTCACGCAAGGCGCAACCCCCAGCATTTCCAACATCATGGTCAACGGAAACACCATCACCATTTCGGGCAACGATTTCAATATGATCGTGTGGTATTCCGGGACTGAAAACGATGCGAGTAAAGTAATTGCCACAGGTAACTCCATTGACGTTTCTCAGTATGCTGATGCAATAGCAAATGGTTATGTCCGCGCTGAGTTGGTAGGCACTACAGGCGTCGCATACACCCAGCCTTTCGGCATTAGCGAAGCGACTGTAAAAACCGCGTCAACCAGTACGAAGAGCTTTATCAGCATGAAAGAAACCGTGAAGAATAGCAACGTGTGGACATTGACTTTCAATGCCACAGTAATGTATTCCAACGGAACGAGCAAAATTGCCGAATACTCTGTCAACCTCAAAGGCAATAACGCCAATCAGGACGGTAAATACGTATTCGGCGCAGACCACGAACTCGCGGGTTTCACGCTCAATTATGACATCAAAGGTAACGGTTCAAACATCAAGACGCTCGAACTCCGCTAATAAATCATCTGCGTTTAAGATACAAATGGGCTGTCCCAGAGTTAGACAGCCCATTTGTAATTAGTCAGGCTGACCCGCGAAAAAAGGTGAAAACATGTAATGGCATATACGCACCTTTCGCGAACAAAAAAAGCCCGTCTGGAACTTATACAGTCCCAAACGGGCAAAGTTTATATTCGGTTATAGCTTTACGCTAATTCTTTGTAAAATCTATCGGCTTGTCTTTGAGGTTGTCCACGATACGCAGACCGATGATTATAGCCTGTTCGCGGGTAGCGGAAGCGTATCCCGCAGCTTGCTCCGCCGTCGTTATTGCTCTCGGCGCGAAATTGTTGTTACCAACGCCCCCCACAATGTTGTTTGCCGCCATGAAGTACACGCTCTCTTTAGCCCAAGTGGAGATTTTCGCATCGTCAGCAAACGGCGCCGGCCTTGTGGAGTTCAGCGTGTAATTGCCGTCAGTGGCAAATGTCCAGCCGGGTATGTAGGCGCATTTGAGTACGCGGGTCAGCGCGGTCGCCGCCTGTTCCCGGTTAAGCAGAGTGTTCGGCTCAAACTTGTCCGCGCTAACGCCCACCATAAGCCCGGTATTGTGCGCCTTGAGCACATCTGCGTCTTTTGTGTCGGTAAACATGGTGTCGCGCGACGGCGTGGTTTTCGTGCCGGAGAGGTTTTCGTAAACTAATACCGCCACAGCCGCGAATTCGGCGCGGGTGATGGGTTTTGACAAATCCTGCCCTTTGAGCTTGTCGGGGATAAGTCCAAGCGCGCTTGCCTTTTCAAGCTCGTTTTGCGCCCATGCAGAGCCAGTCGCGCCGCTCACGGTAAAGGGAATTGCCATGACAAAACTGTCGGCATTATAGTTGCTATCCACCGAATACAGGCGCATTTCAAATTCGCTGTTTTGATTGGGCGCGTGAATCGTAACGGCGCCGCTCCCCAGCTTGACATACTGGCTCCCCGGGAGCATATTTTGGCCGTGCGCGGCACCCTTTGGGAAGATCGCCACGATTGCCCTCGAGTTTACCATATTTTGGGTAATGTCAGAATAAGACACGGTGATAGCCTCCATTGCCGTGAATGCGGTTTTGTTAAGCGATATATGCCCGTCTTTGGCAGCCATCCCGACGGTGAATGGCACAGAGGATACCAGGAGTTCGCTGAAGCTTCCGTTTTGCCACCATTTGCTGAGAAGGACCATTGCATATTCGCCGGGCTCGTCTGGAGCCTGGATCCGGTCATACACGTTGTCGCCAACCTGGCTCAATTCGCCCCAACCACTGATAGGCCCTGATAAGCCTTTATCGTGGATGGCGAAACATGCCCACTCATCTACCATCTGCTGCGTGATGCCCTTAAATTTAAACACCATAATCTCGCCGGGGTCATAAT
>WREQ01000051.1 GCA_009779255.1 Dehalococcoidia bacterium | reverse complement strand
GCTGGAATATGAGAGCGCCGACGAACCGGTCAATATCAACATCGACATTGTCGTTGACGAAGAGACTGGCGAGGTTTTAGAACCTCTGATCTAATACTCAGCCGGGCCTGGGGGCGGGAATGGGTTATCAAATGTGCCAGTGGCACATTTGTCCCAGACCCACCTTAGTGGGTCACGCTCCCAGCGCTTCGGCGGAAAGGAAAAGACATATATAACTGCATAACAAACATTACGGAATTACATGAATATCTTTCTGGGGCTTCCGTTGTTGCTTTTGATTTTGAAACGGCATCGGATGAGCCTTATCGCGAGGAAGAAAAAGCTGCGCTCGACCCCCACAAGGCCCACATCGTAGGTATCAGTTTTTCCCGCAAAGAAAACTCTGGCATCTATCTGCCCATTGCGCATAAAGTTGGACAAAACGCGGAAGACCCGTGCGCCATTTTGGACTGGCTGTCTAGGTGGTTTGCATCACCGGACGTTATAAAAGTGGCCCACAACCTGGCCTTTGAATCGGCGTTCCTGTACGCACGGGGTGTCGTAATCCAGGAACCAGTATACGACACCATTGCTGCCAGCCAACTCACCCTGAAAGGCAACACGGTTTTTCGTTCCCTGGGTGACAGCGGTTTGAAAACCCTTGTGCCGCAGTTGCTTGGTGATGAACTTCCTAGCTTCAGCGATGTCACAGGCGGCCGCTCTTTCGATGAGCTCAATCCGCAGGATGCGGAATCCATCCATTACGCTTGTGCAGACGCCGACTACACCTTGCGGCTGTACCACCTGTTCAACGGCTGGTTTGACAAGTGGCTGCCCAAGCACCGCTTCATCGTGGAGCAGATCGAATCACCAACAGCAGTTTATGTTGGGCTAATGAGGCATAACGGTCTGCTGGTGGACGCGGAGTTGATGGAGCGCAAGCGGCTGGAGGCTGAGGAAAAACTGGCCAATCTCCGGGAGGATATCGCCTTTATCATCGGAGACGTCAACATCGGCGCCAACGCCAGTACCAGTGCTTTTAAGAAGTATCTATACCAGAATTTGGGCCTGCCGGTGCTGAAAACCACGGCTAAGTTCCAGGAGGCTGCTGACGACGAAACCATGATACTGCTTGCAGAATGGTGTGAAACCAATCGCCCCGACCTGGTTCCCTTGTTCAAGCTGGTACAAGAATATCGTAAGTTGGGAAAGATTCAGTCCACCTACATAGTGGGATACAGAAAATATATAAACAGCGTTACGGGCCGCATCCATGCCGACTTGATGCCTCTGGCCACAGAAACTGGTCGCTTTGCCGCACGAAATCCCAATTTGCAAAACATGCCGAGGGCGGGAGCTGATGATGTTGGTGTTAGAAACTTCTTCATCGCCCCGGAGGGCAAGGCGCTGCTGTCACTGGATTTCAGCCAAATAGAACTGCGCGTCGGCGCGTTCTACTGCAAGGATGTAAAAATGCTGGAAACTTACCGTATCGACGGCGATATCCATGCTCAGACCACTGCCGTTATTTACAGCATCCCGTTTGAACAAGCTGTGGACAAGAATGCTGCTGATTACAAAGAGCGTAGAACAATCGCTAAAATCTGCAATTTCGGGACCTTTTACGGCCTGTTCCCGCGCGGGCTGCAGCGCACCTTGAAATTCAAGGCTGGGCTGGATGTCACGCAGGAGCAGTGTGAACGGATCATCGCAAACTTGAAGTCCGGTTACCCGACGCTCACCTGCTGGCAGGAGGAGACGAAAACCCGTGCTAAGGCGCGAAAATACAGCGAAACCTGGCTGGGGCGCCGTCGCTATCTGCCGGGCATCAGTTCGGAGGACTGGAGTAAGCGTTCCTTTGCCGAGCGATGCGCATTGAACACGCCCATCCAGGGCACAGCAGCAGACATCTTAAAACTGGCGCTGGGCCGCATTATCGCCGGGCTACCCGAAAGGCCGTGGCTGCGGCCCCTGCTCCAGGTGCATGACGAGCTTGTGCTCGAATTACCTACCGACAGGGTAACCGAAGCGGTGGCGTTTGTCAAGGCCTGCATGGAAGAAAAACCCTTCCCGGAATTCGATATCCCCATCCTTGCCGACGCCGCCGTTGGGCCGCGCTTCGGCGAACTAAAAGAAATGGAGATGTAACAGCATGGCAAAAAACCAAAAACAAAACATAAACAATATGGAGGAACAACCCATGAGCAATAATATGAAATCCACACAGCAGGTACTGGAGCAAATCGCCCTGGCGGCATGCGTCCCGACCAATTATCAGCGCGGCACCGACGACAGCCAGGTAAAGGATATCGTGAACGAGTTCGACGAGGCGAAGCTGGGTGCTCTTACAGTATCCCTGCGTGACGGAAATTATCACATCATCGATGGCTTGCACCGTTCCAAAGCGATGAAGGCTCTCGGCTACACCCACGCCCTGTGCGTTGTGCTTACCGGTATGACCTATGAGCAGGAAGCCGAGTATTTCCGGAAACAAAACAAGAATAAGCGCATCATTTCAACCTTCGATGATTTCAAGGCAGGCCTGGAGTCGAAGGACGAGGTCTGCATAAGGATTGATGAGATCGTCAGGGCCAATGATTTTCAGATCGGCAAAGGCGGCTTTTTCAAGATTGCCGCAATCCGGGCGCTGTTCACTATCGTTGAAGATTATGGATACACCGTACTCGACGATACTCTATGTCTCATCGCCAATACCTGGAACGGAATTCCAAAGGCGTCTCAGATTGAATGTCTGCTGGGCATAGCGGAATTCGTATACCGTTACGGCATGGTAAATTTCGCGGAGCGCCTGCGGGACAAATTTTCGGCCATCTGGTACGAATATTGCGAGGCCATGCGCATCCGGGGCTCCATCGGTACGGCCACATCCCGAAAAAAGTTCTGCCGCGTCCTGGTGGAGTATTACAACAAGGGGCTCGGCAGCAAAAGCAAAAAGCGCCTTGTGTGGGAGGAATAAAGGATGAAGGCGAACATTACCAAGATTATCGTAGGTGACCGCATCCGTAAAGACGGTGGGGATGTCAACGCTTTCGCGGAGGATATCCGTAAAAACGGCCTTATCAACCCAATCTCGGTAATGCGGGTGGAGGGCGGGGAGCTAAAACTCCTCGCCGGGTTCCGGCGCTTGAAGGCGGCGGAGTTGTTAGGCTGGGACGAAGTTGAAATCAATATTTTATCTCCCGCTGGCGCCGAAGCGGCGCTGCTTCTAGAAATCAGTGAAAACGAACAGCGCAAGTCTTTCACTTTCAGTGAACAGATGGATTTTGCCAAACTGCTCAAAGAAATTGAGCAGGAAAAAGCATTGGAACGCAAGTCAGCTGGGGGTAAAGGCGGTTTAAAAGAAGATGTGCCCCATGGGTCACCTCTTGAAAAAGGGAAAAGCCGCAGCATTATTGGTACAAAAATAGGCATGAGCGGCACCCAATATGAACGCGCCAAATATATCGCTAAAAACGCGTCACAG
>WREQ01000050.1 GCA_009779255.1 Dehalococcoidia bacterium | reverse complement strand
TTCGCGGAAGCCGCGTACGGCCTGCCCCATCGAGCTGAAAAGCTGGGGCAGTTTGCCAGCGCCGAAGATGATAAGAATGATGATCAGGATGACTGCCAGTTGCCATGGTCCAAAGTTCATAAGTCGCTCCTTACAAATTATTTTTAACTAAAAATGCTGCGCATTAGGCGTTTTGTGCGTTATAGGCGGCTGGCGTTTCAGCTGATGCCGCCGCGGCAGTGCCTGTTGAAGGTGTTTCGGCAGGAGTCGCGCTTGCGGCAGGGATGGAGCCCTTTGTTTTAGAAGGTTTTGCGGTGGTGGCCTCGCGCTTGCGCGTCTTCTTGGGTTCTTCGGTATCATTGCCATCGTCGCTGTCTGACGACTTTTTGAAGGCGCGAATAGACTTGCCGACGGCAGAGCCAATCTCGGGAAGTTTTCCGACACCGAAAAACATCACCGCGATGAGAAGGATGAGTATAATCTCAGGCCCTTTGATCCAACTTAACATTGCGCAGCTCTCCTTTTTGCGACCGCCGGACAGGCGTTTGTCGGGATGCAGTATCCCATGAAGCCTGCGGACGAGGCAAGTGCCTCTCTAACACCGATACGGTGTTCCTTCCGCGTTTTGTCCGATGCCGCTGGCGGCGAACCATGCTCTGTTGTTAAATCAGTCTCCTGACGAAACATCCGGTGCGATTACCGCACCAACTACCAAAATAGCACGCTTTATTATCCTTGTCAACTCCTCGCTCCATTCTCCGTAAATATCCGACAGTCATACCTCCTTGCCGGCGTTGTGTCGGGGGGTTCTCATTCCCAGCCCCAAATGGGGTCTGTGGTAATGATAGCGCTTAAGGAAAGATTCCACCATTCCGGTGCATTCCTGAAGCTCGGATAAGCGATAAAGCAATATTTGTTCCAGCCCAAACACTCTTTCTGCACGGTTCTGTTAAAACTCTCACGGATATGTTCGCAACTCCCGACGCCACACACATACACTACAGACTACTAATCACTCGCATAAGTCTTATAAATATTACTGATTTTCATGCCCCATAAATCACCCTTATAAGCGTACCAGCTTCCGTTGCATAACACAGCCGTATCCGACAGTGATATGGTCTTATAAATAAGATCCCTTGGATACAGATCTTGGGCCCCCGAGGCGTAAAACCCAACATGATAAATCTGGTCACTTGGCGCGCTGTCCAATTTTTTTGTTAATGTAATTGATTGTAAATATGTCTCTACCCTTAGAGTCATATCGGCAACGCTCGAATATTTTATTAGTTCGCCGGTATATCCATCCTCGTAAATAGTTGTTCCATTGTAGCTGGATTCCTGCCAGGAAATTGAGTTTCGAGCCACTATGAGATCGTTTGCCACCTGCTTGTTTTCAAGTTCTTTCGCGGAACTCATATTCCTTTTGATGGTAGAGATTATGGAACTTGCCGATTGCCCGTTCTTAAACAATGACCAGCCATCTATTTTGGTGTTCAGACTCAGCGCCCGCTCTTTTAGTGGCAGGTAAGCTTGTGCAGGATTAGTCAATTCATAGGGCATCTCTGCGAAGATAGATTTTTTAAGAAAAAGGATGTACTCAAAGTCTCCGGTTAGTTTTTCGGAATAGTCATCCGTATACAGCGTATCATTGTACTGCCCGCCCATAACGCGCATCACGATGGTGTCGCCTTTTAAAACGTCGCCTTTAATCACCTCTGTGACTCTAACCTCGTAAAACGTGCATATAGTGTTGAAGCCTACATTAATGTAGCCATATTCTCTTAACATTTCAGAAGTGTTGAAAACCCCTAAATCCGTCACAAATTCAGCCTGCACAATCAGGTCGCTGTTATCAGCCAATGCTTTTACGGAAGTGGCAAACAGCATAGAACCAGAAGAGATGCTTTTATATAAGCTTTCACCTTCGTATTCGATGGGTTCGCGAACAGGAGTTCGGCCTGTGTTGCAGGAAGCAAAACAACACACAACAACGAGCATAAGCAAAGCAAGCTTTTTCATAACACCTCCTTTAGGGATAATGCACTTTGACATCCATGATGTCTCTTCGTGCAGGAACAACGACTATTTTAAGGTGTATAAGTCGCTCTATTCTCCGTAAATATCCGACAGTCATACCTTCTTGCCGGCGGACGACCTCTAGCCGAACCATTCTGGTGGCAGAAACCCGATAACCCCTACGGCTACGTAGGCGATAATCAGGTATTTGGGCAGTTTGCCTATGAACAGCGCCGGCAAGAATTTGTATATCGGCATGCGCGCCGCGCCGGCGATCAGTCCGCCGATGTCGAATGGCAGTATCGGCTGAAAGGCCATGAAGGTGATGGCCCAGGCGCCCCAGCGCTGTATCCATTCACCTACGCGCGCGAAGCTTACCAACGAGGTGTCCAGTGTGATTTTGCGTCCGGCCAGTCCAGCAAAGTAGCCACTGAGTTCGCCCAGCGAGCCGCCGACCGCCGCCGCCAGCGCCGCCAGCGCCGGATTCCAGGTCTGCGCTACGGTTATCATCACGGTAAGCGCAATCGGCACAGGCGCCATAACCGTCAGATTGGCAACCAGCGATACGACGAACACCAGCAAATACGCTAGGAAAGCGTAGCGGTCGAGCGGCAGGTTGAGATAGTCCAGCAGGCGGTTGAACCAGTGTGCCAGCAGGAAGCTGATAGCTATCATGGCTATAAAAGCCAGCGCCAGCTTGACCCAGTGCGGCCATTTCAGTAGGAAGCTGACCCATGTCAGGGCAATGAAAGCCAGTGTCAGCGGTAGGAAGTTGATGCTTTTCGTGGCAATGAAAGATATCGCCAAACATAGGAGGCTGATGACCACAGTGATCATCAGGATAAAAGCTAGTGCCGGCTTGCCCCAGCGTAGCCATTTTTCTCTGTTCATGCTAAAGGTGGATGATACACTAAGCTGCGCCGGACTGCAAAACCGGCTGAACTCCGGCGGCAGTTGGCGTGGCTTTAAGAATTAGGGGTCTACAACATCTTGCGAGCTTGTTCTGAAGAGAGTTGGTGTCCATGCTCGCATATAGAACAGGCAAAAAAGTATTTGGTACTGAATGGGAAGATAGGGATGAAGAAAAGCGTAAACCATCTCTGTGTCCGGATTAAATTCCAAGAAGCATTATTGCTGCAATGAGAACACTGCTGCAATCCGGAACGTAAAAGTTTTTTGTGTGAAGAGCGTGTTCCGAAAAGAATAATCACAATGGATCCTTTCCTTACCGGTAGATTTGTTTAGTTAATGGCATTCTTGAGTAAAAACCCTACATTACCTGCCGTATCGCCTCTGTCGAAGCATCCGTCGGTATGTGAAGATTGAAATGGCTTTTGCGGTAGTCGATGATGCCTTCTGCTTTGAGCCGTGACATCTCGGCGCTGAGTGCGCTCCGTTCCACTGAGAGATAGTCCGCGAGTTCCTGGCGGCTGAACGGAATCTCGAAGCTGGTTGACTCGCGTTGTCGGGATTGATCAGACAGGTATGATAACAGTTTATCGCGGGTCGTTCGCTTGGTGATGTACTCCATCTTGCTCTGGAGCATGATGTTTTTGCGAGCAAGTATGCCGATGATGTTAC
>WREQ01000049.1 GCA_009779255.1 Dehalococcoidia bacterium | reverse complement strand
TATTTACCATACGCTGAACATGCTGTGATAGATATGGAAGTCAGATATGTCCGCGGAGAAATTGGAAGTCTTCCAGCGCCTTGTGTTTATTCAATATCACTGGCTGATTTTAAGTGAGTGTGCTAAATAATTTAAAATACCTACAAAACCAAAGGATTCCAAAGACAGATATAGGAAGCATCTCGGCATCGCTACTGGCTAGTTATCAAATGAGGTGCCGCCCAATGAAAAAAGACTGGCTTTTAGTGATTGTCTTAACTAGCATGTCGTCAGCTTCACCAGTATCTCTGATATAGCACACTATTTCAATCTCACCCACAATCTCCTCCCGTCGGTTATAAACTCTATCGTGCCGTCGCGGTCGGTGCGGTAAACGCCGGCGGCTCCGATTCTATAAGTCAGCCTGTCCAGCACTTCCTGCGTGGGATGGCCGTAGGAGTTTTCTCCGACTGATATGACGGCAATCTGTGGCGCGACTGCATCCAGAAAAGCGTCCAGCGTTGAAGTCCTGGAGCCGTGGTGCCCTACCTTGAGTACTGTCACCTCCTCCAGCCGGTTAGCGGAAGCCATGACTGCCTCGCCTTCCCGCTGCAGATCGCCGGTGATGAGAAAGCTGACGCTGCCTACTTCCACCCTGAGTACCACGCTGTTGTTGTTGATGTCGGAGTTGGTCCTGCGCATGGGCGGGTCGGGCGGATGGAGTACGCTGAGCGTAATCCCTCCGGCGTTCAGCTCCATGCCGGCGTAGGCGATAACAGCCTCGATATTTTCCGTCTCAATCAGTTCGAGCCATTGGGCAAAGAGTGCCTCGCTGTAATCGTTCGCGTCAAGGTAGGAAGTGTCCGGATAAAGAACCATATTGACGTTGTAACGCCGCAATACTTCCACCAGCCCCGCGAGGTGGTCGGTATGGGGGTGGGTCAGCACCACCAGCTCTATGGTGCGGTCCCAGAATGGCAGGATGCGTCCCAGTTCATTGGTAATTGCCTGTGGACTGGGGCCGCCGTCGATAAGTATGTCGAAAGTTCCCATGCGCACGAGAGTGGCGTCGCCCTGCCCCACATCCAGGAAGTAGACGTGCAGGTGTCCATCGGGGCGCTGGGATAGCGCCGTTCCGCCCAGCGCGGCTATCAGTAATACAGCTGTGGCCAGCCAGAGTTTAAGTTTGGAAATTCTCATTGAAGCGCTTCCTCCCGAACCGTCTGACTAATGGTGATAAAAGGCTTTTTGCCAATGCCCATTTCAGCCATAAAGCGTTTCCTCCTGGAGCGGGTAAACCAGATTACACCGACGGCCAGCACCGCGTAGTATGCGATGACAATCAGCGCCCTGGGGCCGCTGGTATCAATGGTTGGAACATTGGCGAATACACGTGCCACCAGCAACATGTAGCTTGTCAGCATCCAGACGGCCCAGGCAATCACCTGTGCCGCAGGGAGCCAGATCAGCCCGGCGAGGGCGCCCAGCAGGCCGATGACCATAATCGGCCCCAGCACCGGCATGGACAGGAGTGTGGCAACCGGTGAGGCCAGTGAAATTGTCCCAAAGTAGGCGGCAGAGGCCGGCCAGACAGTCAGAGAGGCTGCCAGCGTCATGCAGGAGCCTTCAGCTATGAAATCAACGGCGGAATCCGGTATAACGGTGCGACCGCGGGTTTTTTCTGTCCATTTCGCGACCGCGCCATACAGTACGGGATAAAGAAAGATGATGCCGGACATCGCCAGTACGGAAAGCTGGAAGGAAACGTCCCACAGTGCCAGCGGATTGGCGGCGACCATAATAGCAGCGGCGAAGGCCAGGGCTGGGCCGGCGTTTTTCTGCCGCCCGAGCAGTTCGGAGAACAGGAATAACGTCGCCATGATTGCTGCGCGCACCACCGGCGGCGACGCTCCGGCCAGCATGGTGTAGAACCAGATTATTACCAGCGTAAGCCAGATGTATACGCGGTATCTTTTTCCGATGATACGTCCCAGCACCAGCATCAGCAAACCGGCGAGTATGGTAAGGTTTGCGCCGGATATGGCCAGCACGTGGGTTGTGCCGGAGCGGGCGAAATCGTCATTAACGTTGTCGGGGATGTTTCCTCTCAGACCAAGCACGATGCCCTGTGCCAGCGACGCCTGGGGTTCGGGTAAGGTTTTTGCCATCACACCGGCGAGGGCATGCCGCAGGGAGTATATCCACTGGAGCGGTTTGATACCGTAACCGGTGCCGACAGTATGGATTTCTGGGTAAAGCATGGTTGAATATACGGACTGTTTGGCGAGATACCCCTGGTAGTCGAAGTCGTCGGTGAAATTGGTCGGCGTTGCGAGTACGCCTGTAACCTCAAGTAGGTCGCCATAGGCATGTTCCGGATAGCGTGGAACGTAGAGCATAACCATACCCGAGGTCTTGCGCCACACGCCGTCCGGATTTATGGACTGGACGGACAGTTTCAGTCGGGTGGTCTTGTCACGAACGTCCGGGTCAACGCTGACCACACCGCGCAGGACGACTCTGCCGCTGTCATTGTAGCTACGCACCTGCGTGGAGTCGTCTGTGATTAAAGTGGTCTGGTAGGTCAGCGCGCCGCCCGACAGTGTCAGCAGGCACAGACAGGCCAGCAGGACAGTCTTTCGGTAACGCTTCACGAGAAGCAGTGGCATCGGCAGGAGCGCCGCGAGCATCATAAGAGGGGATGGTACGAAAAATGACCCCAGAAAAACCCCGGCTATCCAGGCGATGCTCAGGGCTGCCAGCGCCAAATCAGTCCTCGCCCACGGTTACCAAGTGCCGGATATTATTCAGCGTGATCGTGCCGATGCCTGACACATTACTTAGGTCTTCCACCCGTTTGAATGGGCCATTGTCTTCGCGGTACTCAATAATGCGATTGGCTAGTACCTCGCCGATGCCTGGCAAAGTCCTCAGCATGGCGGCATTTGCCGTATTGATGTTGACGAGATGGGAGGACGATGTGGTGGAGGGAGCGGTGCTGGTAGGGTTTGAAGAGGTAACGGGAGGAGAGTTTGGGGTAGACGTGGTTTGCGATGGCGTGGTTTCTGATGGCGTGGTGCCTGGCGGTGGAGTGTCCGGTGGCGGAGTGTCCGCGGGGGTAGTGGGGGGAAGCATGGTCATGGTAGTGGTGGTGGTAGTGGTAGTTCCGGATTCTTGAATTACTACTATAGCGGTAACCGTGGAGGTCGCTGTTATAGTTCTGGTGGAGGTGACCGTGACAGTTGGAGCGGCCACGGTCTGGGTTACATTTTGCAGCGCCGCACTGGTGCTGGAACTGGTTTTGATGGCGATCTCTGCTCCTGTCGCTGTGCACGAAGACAACAAAAAAAGCGTCGCTATCAGAACGAACGCAAGGAACTGCCCTCTCTTTTCGCGCATCCCGGTTGCCCTCACCGCCCGGCGTTACCCTAGGCGCAATTTGTAGAGTCTGTCGGCCACCATTATAACCGAAAATACTAAGATTTCAAATTTTTGTATGAGTCCAGCAGATATTGGACTGAGAAGGGGTTAAGTTTGGCATATTTATGCAACCATTGAGAGGCGGAACTTGCTTACCGTTAATACCTCATATGGATTGGCAAGCCATCCAATCCTCTAACCCTCCATGTTTTGTATATATTTTTACCAATTCAACCATTGGCTCGTTATTCACCCAGCAATTTTTGTATCCGTTTTTGAAAATCCGATTCGGCGGCAATCCGATAGGCTTCTTCCT
>WREQ01000048.1 GCA_009779255.1 Dehalococcoidia bacterium | reverse complement strand
TGAAAAGAACCTTGACTATTTGCTTTTCTTCTTGCCTATAAATGCCGCCAGAGCCAACACTACTGCCATGCCGGTTCCAGCATTGCATCCCCCGCCATCGCCGCCCGGCGCTGCCGGCGTCGCAGTTCGCATGCCTGAGCTTGCGCCATTACCGACGGCGTTCACCGCGCGGACTTCGAACGTGTAGCTCGTGCCGTTGGTCAGCCCTGTTACGGTGTGGGTGGCAGTACTCGCGCCGGAGCCGGAAATGTCCGTCCAGTTTGCCGAATATCCTGCCGTGGCGCCGTGAGAAACCTGATACTTTGTGATAGCGCTGCCGCCGTTGTCGGGCGTCGTCCATTTCAGCACAACCTGCGCGTCACCTGCTGCGGCAGTGAAGCTGCCCGGCGCTGCAGGCGCTGTCGGCGTTGCGAGCGACGTCGCGGTTCGTGTACCTGAGCTTGCGCCATTGCCGACGGCGTTCACCGCGCGGACTTCGAACGTGTAGCTCGTGCCGTTGGTCAGCCCTGTCACGGTGTGGGTGGTAGTGCCCGCGCCGGAGCCGGAAATGTCCGTCCAGTTTTCTGAATATCCTGCCGTGGCGCCGTGGGAAATTTGATACTTTGTGATGGCGCTGCCGCCGTTGTCGGGCGTTGTCCATGTGAGTACAACCTGCGTGTCCCCTGCTGCAGCTGCGAAGCCGCCCGGCGCTGCAGGCGCGGTTGGTGGCGGGTATACCTGCACTCCGGCGATTATCACCGTGCCGCTGCCCGAAAAGTTTTGAGTTCCTGTATGCGTGCCCGTTATTGTTACTGAACCACTTCCGCTTACCGTCAAGTTTCCGCTCAAATTGCCGTTTATTACTAACGTACCCGCAGTGATCGTCGTGCCGCCTGTGTAGGTGTTGCTGCCGGAGAAGGTGAGCGTTCCGGTCCCTTGCTTCTCTATGCCGCCTGTACCGCTGATGCTACCGCTAAATGTGATGTTGTTGACTCCGGTGTCCAGCTTGACCATTCCTGTCGCACCAGTCGGCGTTGTACTTAATGTGCTTATGTTGGCGTTTCCGCTGTAGCCAAAGTTAATGAACTCAAAGTTTTGTACGCTGAAGATGGTGCTGCCATTGCCGGCGTTTAGATTCACAGCATTGTTCTTGTTCAGTATGTTTCCGGTGAAAGCGTTGCCGCCGCCGGAGCTGTCGCCGCCATAAACAGCTGCGTTTACCGTACCGCCGCTGATGGTCACGGTGTTGCCTGTAGCCGCACCGCTATTGCTCATGCCGCCGCTGATTGATGTTGCGTTCACTGTGCCTCCGCTGATTACCACAGTATTGCCTGTCGCCGCACCAGAACCTTGACTATTACCACCGCGTATATAGTTGGCGTCCACCAAGCCGCTGTTGATGGTGACTGTATTACCCGTAGTCGTGCCAGCACTAGCAGTCTCACTAAAGCCGCCGTAAACATCCCCATTCACCGTACCGTTGATGGTGACCTCATTTCCATTGGCATTACCGCCGATACTCCAGCCGCCTGTGACGCCAATGAAATTCACCGAGCCATTGACGGTGACAATGTTGCTTGAAGCTTCAAAGCTGCCACCATTGTTACCGCTCAAGCCACCCCTGACATGACTCACTACGCCGCTATTTCCGATGGTGACGGTATTGCCCGTGACCGCGCCTGCCGCTGTACCAGCCCATGTAGCATTGGCGGCAGCGCCAATAGCGGCTCCTTGTAGCCCCATGTTTTGGTTCACCGTGCCGTTGATAATCAGTGTGTTACCGGTGGGAGCATTATCAGCATCGCCTACACCGCTGGCATTACTGCTGTTACCGAAAACATCGCCTGTTACCGTTGTACCTGAACCAACAGTAATTGTCTGCGCCGCAAACGCCGTCATCGGCATAAGCGTCAGCATCATTGCCAGAGTGAGCAGCAGACAGAAGGCGCGTTTGTAGGGGCGGCCTGCGGTCGACCGCATGGTCAAGGTTTCATTAGTTTGTCTGAATTGCATTAAGTTTAATTCCTCCTGAAATTTATTATTTTTATCACGACTCGCCCGTTATGGACGGTTATTTTTAATAATTCACCGCACGCAGTTCAAAGTACGCTTTCGGATGGTCGCAGACCGGGCATTTTTGCGGGGCGTTTTCGCTGTCCTCGATGTGGCCGCAGTTGCGGCAAATCCAGACGGATTTTTCTTTTTTCGCAAAGACTGTGCCATCTTCGATGTTTTTAAGCAATTTAAGATAGCGTTCTTCATGATCCTTCTCAATCATACCTACCGATTCAAAAAGCAATGCGATATCGCTGAAGCCTTCCTCACGCGCCTCAGTTGCCATACGTTTGTACATTTCCGTCCACTCGCCGTTTTCACCGGCGGCGGCAGCTTTAAGGTTTTCGGTGGTCGTAGGGACTTCGCCGCCGCAAAGCAATTTGAACCAAATCTTTGCGTGTTCTTTCTCATTTCCCGCGGTTTCCTCAAAGATTGCCGCAATTTGCTCGTAACCCTCTTTTTTCGCTTTGGAAGCAAAATAGTTGTACTTATTTCGCGCTTGGCTCTCGCCGGCAAATGCCTCCATCAGATTTTTCTCTGTCTTTGTTCCTTTCAGGTTTGCCATTTCTCGTCTCTCCCTTTCTATTTTTTTCGTTTTCCCGCGTAATAACTTAATCTAAAATTTCTTCGAGATTTTTCCTGTCTTTATTATAAAATAAAATCGTAGATAATTTATAAGATGGTCCAAATAGAATTGGATTTTGATATCATCCACAGTTATATCAAAGAGGAGCGACAATGACGTTCAAACTTCCTGACGGTGTGAAAATAACGCCTTGGCTGGCACAGTATATGGAATGGAAAGAGAAATACCCCGATTGCCTGCTTTTTTTCAGGATGGGGGATTTTTATGAGCTGTTCTTCGATGACGCGAAGGTATTGTCGAGCGCGCTGAACCTTACTCTTACCAGCCGTGACGCCAATAAGAGCATTCCGATGGCGGGAGTCCCTCATCACGCTCTTAACGTATACCTGGGAAGAATTATGCGGCTTGGGTATAAAGTCGCAATATGCGAACAGACCTCCGAACCCGATGGAAAAAGCCCTCAAAAGCTGGTGGAACGCGAAGTAAATAAAATAATAACTCCGGGAACGTACGTTCCCGAGGAAAGCGAGGGCACAGGACGCCTTGCGGCTTTTTCAATGAGCGGCGCTGAAAAGATAGCGCTATCCCTATACAGCGCTGAGACGGGAAGGCTTGAGGCCGGTGTTTTTCCATTTGAAGAGGCCGTTTCCCTTCTTTCCTCGTTTGCTCCGCACGAATTGCTTTATCCAAACAGCCTGAACGCGGAAAAGATACCCGCCCCGCTAAAAAACTTAAACCTTATTCAACAGCCGAACGAAGTTTTTAAGGTCAGCAGTGCAGTGCAAAAACTGAAATCCCTGTGGGGAATCCCATCGCTTGAAGCCTTCGGCTGCAGCGACGATGACCCTTGCGTGGGCTGTATGGGGGCTGTGATGTCGATCTTAATGAGCACTCAGTTCGGCGCGGTGTCCCATGTGACCCGATTCTGGATTCTGCGCTCTTCATCGTCTTTATGGATAGATTCCGCTTCACAGAACAGTCTTGAACTGACGGGAGAAACCAATTCACTTTATTCAGCGCTTAACAACTGCGTCTCCCCGATGGGGCGCAGAACGCTTCAATCCTGGATACTGCGCCCTTTGACAGATGTAAACGCCATCAAGTTCAGACAGAACGCTATATGCAGTTTCGTAAACGATACGGAAGTATTGAACAGCGTAAAAGATAGTTTATCCGGTTGTTACGACATAGAGCGGGCAGTTTCAAGGCTTTTAAGCAATGCCGGTAATGTTCGGGATGTATTCGCCATAAGAGACACCTTGAATATGGCCCCTCAAGTTCTTCACCCGTTATCCGGCTCTTCTTTTCTGAACGTCTTTGAAATTTTCTCGCAGATCCCAAGCCTTTCCGGCTTGAAAAGCCTGCTTAACGAGGCTCTTTCGGAGCGCGGAGATAAGAACGTCATACGTTCGGGCTTCGATGCGGAACTCGATAAATGGCGGGATGTGTCGGAAAAGGGAGAGTCATGGCTTGAAGAATATACCGCGCGGGAGAGGGCGGAAAGCGGAATATCGAAGCTCCGCATAGGACGCAATAATGTCTTTGGATATTACATAGAGATAAGTAATGCGGCGGCTTCAGGCGCAAAAATACCCGAACATTTCTCGCGCCGCCAGACGATGGTCAAT
>WREQ01000047.1 GCA_009779255.1 Dehalococcoidia bacterium | reverse complement strand
CTGTAAGCTCGCCTTCTACGCTTCTTGCCGCAATCATAAATACCTGTTTCGTCATATCAATAATTTCATTAACGCGGCCCGTCTTGAAGCTGCAGAGTCATAGTTAGCTACACTAGATAGTGTGGCATATGACACCCTGTTAAAAGGTTACCTCGCAGGTGATATGCTGAAAGATGCCTCGGAAGCACTCTTTTCGGTGTCACACGTTATGTGGGCAAAGAGTCGTGAGTTGAATACGGATGCGAACGTACTGACGATTACCACGAGAGACGACCTCGTTTACAATTTATGACCACGGGAAATATGCTTAGCGCTACTGAACTGGTGCTAAGATTGAGCATGGTTGGGTTGCCTGATACAACAACAGTCCCTCATACCACTACATCTACAACCATCCCCGCCAGTGATACAGAAACCATTCCGCCCGACAGTCAGTTTAATATGAACTGGTGGCTGTTAAGTCTGCCCGGAGTGTTTGGCATCGGGATGGTTGCCATGGTTGTTATGCGCGCCAAGCGCTCCTGACAGCGCATAGACTGATCTAAGCCATAACTGCTAACGAGAAATCTGCTTAGCTAGAGAAGTCTCATAGCAAAAATAGTGGAATGCCATCTTAACTAAGACCGAAGTTTCCATCAACTGGATTACTACAGGCAATTCCATATTTATAGTAGTTGACCAAATTGAACCCATCTCTATCCTGATTATAACTATCGTCGAACAAAAACTGGATGTTATAAGTTACTCCTTCTTTTGTGTTCCATCGAAAATTACCAGCAGCTATTGTTCCATACCAATGCGGTCTGCCAATTTTCTCCACTATTTCCGCGAAACTCATGCCGTCTTTAATGGCTAAAACGCTTGCCGTTGGAGGTTTGTACTCCTCATTCCAATCGAAAAACTGTTCTTCGGTCATATTAGCGCTATAGTCAAAGTCGATGTCCATTGGATTACTTAAAGCAATTCCATATTTGTTGATGGCAATCATCTTGGCCTCATCTTTATCCTGACTAGAATCCTCACCGTAAAAAAACTGAATCTCATATGTTTTACCTTCTCCCGTATTCCATTGGAGAGTATCGATTGCCCTCCCCCACTGATGCGGTCTTCCAATTTTCCCTATTATTTCCGAAAAACTCATGCCTTTTCTAATGGCTAAAACATTTGCCGTTGGAGGTTTGTACTCCTCATTCAAGTTGAAAAACTGTTCTTCGGTCAGATTAGCGCTGTAGTCAAAGTCGACGTCCATTGGATTGTTGATGGCAATACCATACCTGTAGTAGTTAACTATCTTGAACCCATCTTTATCCTTATTATAATTATCGTTGAACATAAACTGGAGATCATACCTTGCACCTTCTCGCGTATTCCATCTGAAAGTAGCGGCTGCTATACCATACCAATGCGGTCTGCCAATTTTCTCCACTATTTCCGCAAAGCTCATGCCTTTTCTAATGGCTAAAACATTTGCCGTTGGAGGTTTGTACTCCTCATTCCAATCGAAAAACTCTTCTTCAGGCATATCATCATGGTATGTTATTTGGGGTGGTGTCACACTGGAATTAATAGTTGCATTATCGCAGCCAGGCAGACAAAAGCAACATAGTATTGCCACAACAAGCAGAAGCTTTTTCATGGGACATCACCTCATTGTGTCATCCGATAGTAAACAAGGTCGCTTCGGAATATTAATATATATAAAATTGGGCTGTCAACTCCATATAAGTCCAATACAGAAAGCGATCTTTATACGGCTATCGCTTAAAACCGCAACCAATAAGCCATTTGCGAAGATGAAACAAGGGTTAGGATTTGAAAAGGAACGGCCCAGATACCTGTGGTTGAACCAGCTCGAAAGGCTGCCAGTATTTTTGATTTCGGTTGTTACGGTCATTGTTTTTGGCGCTTTGGGCATTGTAATACTGAAAAACAAAAGGAGTGCCAAAGCAGACTAGGACACTACTTGAGCAACTCTCCTCCCTCTTGCTTTCAAACAGCGCCGGTGTCACCAATCACCCAAACGTATACATTCGCTTGATTTCCGCCCCGCTTATTAGGTATGCTTAACGCTATGAGCATTTTCCTCTCCACAATGTCCGTAGTTCTGGCCTATTTCATCGGCGCGGTACCTTCATCCTGGGTCCTGGTGCGCCTCTTGAGCAAATCCGACATGCGCGGCGACCCCGACGGCAAGATCAGCGCAGCCTCGGTTTATTACCGACTGGGCGCCCTGCCATTCGCTATCTCGGTGGTGATGGACATGGCACTTGCTGCCATTGCGGTGCTGCTGGCGCTCTGGATAAGCGGCTCAGGATTTGTCGCCATGATTGCCGGTCTTGTGGCCATGATCGGACACGACTGGTCTCCCTACCTGAAGTTCAAAGGCGGACAGGGCGCGACATCCCTGGCTGGAGCCATGGCACCGGTAATGCCGGTTTACCTGCTGATCGGCATGGTGGTCGCCATAATCGCCACGCGCCTCACCAAACGCTCCGGACTGGGAACCGCCATCGGCGTGCTAGCCATCGCGCTTAGCGCCCTGATTTGGGGAAACTCCTTCGCAGTAGCGGATGTCTATCCGGAAGAATGGCTGCCTATTTACCCGTTGGCATTGATTACAATTATGTTCGTCAAACGCGTGCAGCTGGGAAAATCCTACAGAAACGGGCCAGGGTCGGAGAAGTCCTGACGGAAACGGCGGCGTATCAATGTCAGTATTTGAAAGGAGAGAGCATATTAGCAAACCTGTTATTGATGTTTACGGGGCTTATTGGTGCCCGGACACCCTCCGCTCCCTCCGCCTGCTGGACAGTATGGGCATACCCTATAACTGGCATGATGTTGATGAAGACGCAGCAGCGCGCGCTTGGGTGGAAAACAAAAACAACGGGCAGTGCCGCATACCAACCATCATGTTTGCCGAAGATGCCATGCTGGTCGAGCCTTCGGATGCCGAGCTGGAAAAGAAACTGGCTGAAATCAATTAAGTCATAAGTCAGCTTGCCGAAATACGAAGCAGATCCGGACTTTAAGATTCGCGCTTAATCGTCAACCATTCACCACCAGCGACACACTCGCCAGCGCCAGCAGGTTCCACGCCGAGTGAAACAGGAGCGGACTCAAAAGCGAACGTGTATGCCAGCGCAGCAGCCCCAGCACCAGCCCCATCAGCAGGATTTGCAGCATCCCTAGCCAGTCGTACTGAATATGCAACGCCGCCCATACCAGCGAAGTGAAAATAATCGTACCTGTGAGCCCCAAACGCGAGCGCTTAAGACCAGCGAACAAAAAGCCGCGGAAAAAGAACTCCTCGAAAGCCGGCCCCAGACCGGCAACCGCCACCCAGAGAAACGGCAACCAGCCAGCGGTTCTGTATGCATCAATCATGAAATTGTCGTTGCCTGAGCCGGCCGAAGGGTCGGCCTGAAATACCAGCGCGTCCAGTATCATAATCGCCACCAGCAGCAACACAAACACCCCTAGGGTTAAAAGCACCGTCCGGGGACTTACGGGATTGAGACCGAGATAGGCAACGGGACTGCGGTTGCCCCTGATGCGCACGAACAGGTAGATTGCCGCTATCCCAACTACGGCGGAAACCGACGATGACAGCGCCAGCAATAAACCGTTGGATGCCAAGCTCTGGATATATACAACCAGATCGTCCGCCGGTATACCATCATACAGCTTGACAAGGAGGAAGCCGACGACTACCATCGTCTGCGCCACCATCCACAGTAGCATGATAACCGCGCCCAGCCCTATGGTCGCCCACGGCCCCCACAGCTTCTGGCTGTCAGCTGATTCAAGCACGGACGGCGGCAGGTTTGCAGTTGTGTCAGACATAATGCCAATATTATAGCTGAATGACTGAAAACTTGAAATCAGAACGTTGTCCGGCTACCTCCGATTTTCCATCCACCCACTATCTCGGCTATACTGATAAATCTGTCTCATGAAAGGAAACCCCATGTTCAAAATCAACCGCTCGGAAAGCGTTTCGTTCTATACTCACATAATAGGCGCCTTTGCCGCTGTCATCGGCATGATAGTGCTGATAGCGCGCGCTGGGGGAGATGCCGGGCTGATAATTGTATCACTAATCTACGGGTTGGCTATGTGCGGCATGTTCTCCTTTTCGACGTTGTACCACGCCACCAAACGCGCCGAAAACACCGCCGGCGTCTGGCGCAAACTTGACCACATCGCCATCTTCTTTATGATTGCCGGCTCATACACGCCGTTATGTTACATTTATCTTTCCGGTGCCTGGCGCTGGAGCATCCTTTCCGTTTCCTGGGCTTTTGTGATTGCCGGCCTGTTGCTCAAAATCTTCTTCATCCGCGCCCCACGCTGGGCGTCCACAGTGCTGTACCTGATGATGGGTTGGCTAGCCGTCGTGCCACTACGCGAGCTGTGGATTGCCATGCCGCGCTCCTCCTTCTTCTTGCTTCTCGGCGGCGGACTGGTATACAGCCTGGGCGCGCTGATTTATATCATCAAAAGGCCTGACCCACGACCAGGCGTCTTCGGATTCCACGAGATTTTCCACGTACTGATACTGACAGCGGCGGTCATGCACTATATCCCGATGTACGTGGGAGTAGGGGGATAAAGAAGGAATTCCTCTCCATGCTCCTGCAAATAAAAATGGGGATTGGGGATGTATAAGTCCAATCACATATTGGACTTATACAGTGGCTGTTGACACTATCGCAGACATGGTAAAATAAAATCCAACATGAAGAAAACATGACGTACTATTGACACGACCGAAGATCGAGGAGCTTTACATGAATAAAGCCTTGAATCAGACCTTCAGCCGCCG
>WREQ01000046.1 GCA_009779255.1 Dehalococcoidia bacterium | reverse complement strand
TCGTGCTGGGCGGCGTCCATAACTCACCACGCCGCGCCACCGGCGCCGAGTCCTCCATCAACGGCAGGGCCATCAACGACGCCAACGCCACTGCCGCCGGCGAGGCCGGCCTGACCGGCAATTCCCCCATGACCGTCACCATCGCCGGCAGAACCTACAACAACACATACAAGGTCCAGGTTGCCAAGACCCTCATCAAGAGGGGTCTGCTCAAGCTGGTCGCATAGGCTTGCGAATAAGGGGGGACTGTGCAGTCCCCCCTTCTTTCCTCCGGTAGTTGTTAGTTGTGGTTCTTTCAGACATGTGTGACTCAGGTCATTGGACTATTCGCCATAACTTTCATATACTGGATTTATAGGTTCCCCATTCTCCTAATTTAAGACTGCAAGGCGGGATGAAGTTGTTCAAGTTGTTCAAGGCTATCTTCAAGGCGCAAAAAAAATATCTGGCTTTCTTTGGGATCGTGCCGCTGCTCCTGACCACCGCCATGATCCCGGTTGAATGTCCGGAATGCGAGGGAAGAGGTGTCGTCTCCAGCACCGGTATGCATAATGTCACTGTGGTGCGACTGACATATACCACCGACATCAACCCTGTTGTCGGCTGCAACAACTATCTGGCTTACAAAAGCTCCATCCATCTAGTTCTGCTGAATTCGGGAGAAGATAACGCTCACGGGTACATAAACATGGTGCTGCTGGATGTGAGCGTCGGCAAGATCATCACCACGCAAACCGTAACTGCGGAAATTCCCGCCAGTACCGAGGCGGCATACGACTTCGATATAACCTTCCAGGTGTACGTGGATAATCCTCCGATTACACGCGTGGCCGCCGAAGTAGTGAACAGCGATGTGCAGTGTATATCATGCAATGGAAAAGGCACGGTCGCCGCCAATTACTGGCCTTTAGTTTATGTAATGAAGGACTCGCTGAAAGCCAGCCAGCGCATTGACAAACCCTGGACCCCACCACCGTGGGAGGAGCCGTGGGAAGACCTGTAGGATCAGAAAAACCTTCGTGAAAATGAAGCTCCACGCCGAATGACGGCGTGGAGCTTTTTCGTCCACGTTAAATCTATCAGGGACAAGTCGACAGCGTGTTACGGAAAGCGAGCAGCGCATGCACAACCGGCTCAATGCCGGCCGAATCATAGCCAACCTCAAGAATGCTGATACCTTCCGACAGCGCCAGTGGATCAGGCGCCACCACGGTTTGGGCTTCCAGCGATTCCAGCATCACCCCTTCCGCAGAAACCGTTTCCGGCACAGCCATGGGCACAGGTTTGAGTCTTTGCATCACCCCAGCATCCACAGGCTCGCGGCACACGACAAAGCCACCCGCAGGCGGCTGCGAAATTTCGTGGTGCCGGTTCACCGCGGGAACGCGCTTTTCATGCCAATCAACCCTATCCATCGATTCCACCAGCAACTGGGGCTTGACTACATGGGAATAGTCCGCCACCAGAGACAACTCATCCGCAGAAGTTCCAATGTAAATACCAATATCGGGCCACAGGTCATTTTTACCATACTTGCGCCAGAGATCTATCGTATTGGTCCACTTACCTGGGTCTTTGAACGAGTCATCACGGCGGTACACGTCGTGGTAATCCGTACGGAAAGACAGAAAACAGGCCAGTTTACGTGAATGAACGATAATCCTGGGGACCAGTAGCGCCGTAAATGGAATATGCTCAAAGGATACTTTGACCGGTTTTTCCAAAGCTGGTACCCTGGCCAGACCGCCACCTGGGACATGTTCCGCATCGGTCAAATCAGGTTCGGTGCGATTGTCCGGCATGGGTACGATAAAGGCTGCGCTCGGGTCCACCGCATTTATTATGGACATTGTGACCCAGAGATTGTAACCGGTGTGGAACAGATTAGTAAAAAGCTCATTAATCGCATCAGTACTGCGTTTTTCAAACTGGTCTTTCTCCAGTTTGTGTTTTACAACCTCAAACAGCGGGTCAAAAAGCAGCCGCTCCAAACAGACACCCGGCGTCTCAAAAAATTGCCTCATCCGGGAACCGATTTCAATATCCTCCAGCTCAAGTTTCTGGCACATCGTTTCCCTGGCCGCGCCGAAATGCACAGCCAGTTCGCGAGCCTGCTCTATCTCTACGGAGAACTTCTCCGCGATAAAAGCTGCTCGTACGTTATTGAAGTAGCGGTAGAACTGCGGGCGCACACTGTCGGGCAGGGTGACGACCTCGTTGGTGATTTGTACTTCTGGAGTGGCGGAGATAAAATCTTCCAGTTCGCTAAGCGCTTGTATCCAGGCTGCGGGCATATGTCTCCTCCTTGTTGTCAAAATTATGGATGACCGATGCACCTGAATTATAGCTGATATAGATACTGTTGAACAGTGGTTGTATAAGTCCAGCACATAATGATTTACCACTCCTTCGTTAAGTGTTATCTTCTTACTAACTCTGGAATTGGTACTATTTTCGGGGGCAAGACCACCCGCGATGACTAAGACAGCACTTCAAAGGTAATATTCGGCGTGCCGTCGCTTTCATTGATGGTGATCTTGAACCTGTTCCCGCTGGTTTTATCTTCCACGATAAAAGCGCCGTCTTGGTGTTTTTCTATGGTGCAGGTGGAAATGCTGTCGTAGAAGTTGTAGATGTCATCAGGCGTGGCGGCCAGTTGGTTGGTTATACTCGAACCGGAAATAGTATTCTTTAACGAGTAGTTTTGAATTTCCACACCACCAAGCAAGTGATAGGGCATGGCGATTGAGCAGATGGAATCCGCTGTGATAAAATGCACTTTCGGCAGATAAAGAGCATAAAAGTACCCGTGCTTGTAATAGGTGGTATCTACACAGTATAAGATAAGATAATAATTAAACTGGTCGTCGCTTGCTTCCTGAGTAATCAGAATATACGCATCCTGAAAGACCTCTGTTTTTAACGGATTTTTGTGTTGGTCCTTTTTTGAGGCAAGCGTTGCGGCTAGTTCGTCAATATCCTGATTGATAGAAAAAGAGGAGAAATATGGTGAATAGGCTTCGCTTTCCACCCTCAACCATACGCGCAGAGAATATGCATTGCCATCCGAGCAGTCAATCCGCCAATTTTTCATGCAACCGCTGGCGCTTACTACAAATATCGCCAATACAACCCCGATTGTCATTACCGCTGTAATCTTTCGAAGCGCTTTCACGACTGCAGGTCCTCCCTTATTTTGACCACCATTATTGCTGTGACCGCCAGTAAACTTTACTCTGTTTGCAATGGTTATTCAACAAGTTTGATTGAACCTACGCCGACCATAGAGGGGATATTTTCCCCTCTATGGTCAGACTTTTGCGATTGTACCAGGGAGCTATTTAGCTGATAGTGTAATAGCCACCCAGGACACCATTAAATGTAACCTCGTTCCAACCATCCCATCCAAAATGGGCAAGATAGCTGGTTCCAATGAGCGCAACCGATTTATGCCCATATACGGTGACGGCATGAAGCATAGGGTCAAATTTCCCGTTCGAATTATTGATTTGGTCGTAATTTATGATGGCACCAAACCACAAAACCGGACGATCGCTATTGAGATGTCCGACTATGCCGCCATTAGTTCCCGGTTGAGACATATGATGGGTGACATTGTTTCTACCAACGGCCTGCAGGTAGCTTTCAACGACGTTTTTAATCTGCGAAGCCGTTGTGCCAGTTCCATAGCCTAGACCCACACCAATACTGTATAGGAAACTGGTAAAAGCGTTATCAATCTCAGCGCGTCCATTGTCGTATGTCAACCAACCTAAGGTGTAGTATAAGTCGCCGGAAACATCATGTTTCCATGCCAGCAACATGGCAGCGGCAATATATCCGCATACGCCGTTACCGATGGACACCTGTCCGCACTTAGACATTTGAGTGAAAAACGGGTATGAGTTTATGCGCGTATAGGTGCTGTATGTTATCGTTCGCAAACCAGCTGGGTAAGTGGCTGTTTTCCCGCTTATATAGTCGGCAACATCAACATCAGCATTTTGCATCAAGCTTTGATAAAGCTCATCGGCAACTACCGCCAAGCCTGCTTCATCAGCCTGAGTGAAAACCTCGGTTATTACAGTGTGCCTATATTCGAGGCCGTCCTTATAGTAGTATCCGGTGGGGCCAGCGTAATAAAGGCCGGCGTCCAGCCCGGCGTATGGTGACGGGCTTCTGGCGGAGTGCTCCACGAATAACCCTGACTCGTCATGCAAAATGATGTACCCGGATGGAGCAAGTTCGGCCAACGTATAGGTGCTGCCAGAAAACCCTTGCAGTGTTTTGATGGCAACAACTGACAAACTGATTGATTCGCCTGGATGGAGCTGTTCAAAGTCAAATTCCATTTCCGGAACTTTGGCTGAGAATACTTCGTTAAGGCGTTGCGTTCTTGAGAAATTTGATCCCCGCCCTTGTTCTTGAGCGAACGCACTACCGACGGAACCAACCAGCAAGATAGTGCTTAGTGCAAGCACTGCGATGAGTCTTAGATTGAAAAATTTCACGACTGTTGTCCCTCTCTTATTTTATTTTTGTGACAACTGCGCCAAATGCTGTTTGGGCTGTTATCTGACTTGTCTTATAGACACACCTCCTTTTCCGTATTGAAATAAAAAAGCCGCTGAACCCCGTGATTAACACGGATGCTTCCAGCGGCTAATCGCCTTGCTGATTTTATTCTACTTATTCTGAAACGGCCAGGATCCATACAATGCTCCTGCAACCTTATTCCAGCGGTATTATACCCCCCCCCCCCCCCCCCCCTTTCACCCCCCCTTTTCTACTCATATTCCTTTTTTTTCTTTCTATTGTTTTTCTTTCCCCTTTGTTTATATTTTTTCTTCCTTCTCCACCC
>WREQ01000045.1 GCA_009779255.1 Dehalococcoidia bacterium | reverse complement strand
TGAATGACGAAAATCAACTCGTCCGCAGTCACGGGATTGGTCTCCAGCAGATAACGTCCTGAGCTCAAAATACCCATTGGCATAATCTGCGCGGCAACCGGCATCACCAGAGATGCGGGAACGCCCGCTGTGCGCAGTGCGTTAGCCAACAACGCCATTTCAAGGAATTCGATCGCAAATCTCTCAGAAACACATATTTCACAGAAGCATTCGCAGTAGACGCATTCGTGTAATCCGCACTCGCAAGGGTCGCAAATATTGCATGAACACTCGCAAGTGGGGCAGGTGTGTGGGTCACATACGCAATAGGGACACTCGTGCAATCCGCAGGTACAGGGCTTGCATAGCTGACAATCGCACTCGCAGTAGTTACAGCCGTGCAGACCGCAGCCGCAAAGCGCGTCATCCAGCTTGATGTAGCCCCAGTTGTTATTACCCCAGGTGATATAATACCAGTCGGCGTCATACCGCCCGCGCACCTGAATCTGCGTGTCTTGAACCAGTGTGTCAAGGAGCGGGAAGGTCGATTGCTCATCGTCATACGGACCGCTGAATGCATCAGCAGCGGTGTAGATTTTTTCTGTCTTCATCGGGTTCGGAAGCCGCTCTACACCGATGACAATTTGCTGCGCGGTGAACCCGCCGTCGTCCGTTTCGGCAGTATACTCACGGATGAACTGGCCGTTCGGCGCTGTGGTTTTGCTTGGTTTTACAAGCCTCGCGGTTGTGCCTGATACTGCATTGAAGGTGGGCAGCGTCGAAGGTTCATGCGAATCCAAGACACGAGCCGCGCTCCAAGTCACGCCTTTTATGGAGGCATCAGTGGGCGAAACATTTGGCGTAAGCCGAACTGAATGATCGGTATCGCTCGTGGCGTTATAGAATACTGTAAAGGGTTCAGGCAGCCCGTTGCTCAGTATGGGGCGTGTCTGGTTGCTTGTTCTAACGCCGATGCATATGCCTGTCACCGGCACGATATCAATTTGGTTCCCCCAGGCATCGTAGTGATATTCTGCCACAATTGTCCCTTCGGCGTCCGTTATGGCCACCACATCGCCCTGCAGGTTGCGCAGGTAGTAGTAGGGTGTGCCGTTGTGCGTGAAGCCAACAGCTATGCCGCCAGCGTCGTAGGCGAAGTCGAGGGTATCCGTGCCATCGCTCTGGCGGATGAGTAAGTCGCCCGCATAGGTGTAGTGCGTCGTTACGCCATTCACGCCGCCCACCGTTTTGCTGGTGCGCCTGCCCTGCGCATCGTATGTGTAGCTGACATCTTGCCCGTTCCCGGTAATGCTGGCCAGCTGGCGGCCCTTTTCCCAGGTAAAGCTTTGGCTGTCGTAGCTCGTCGGGTTGCCGATTGCGTCGTAGCTTATGGGTTTACCGCCGAAAGCGGTGAGACGGTCTTTCCAGTTGGCGTGGCCGTAGGTGTAACTGTTGAGAGTCTTGCCGTCCTTTGTAACAGAAGTCAGGTTGCCGCCAATATCATAATTATATTTATATGTGCCGAACGGCCCCGTTTCGCCGGTTAGGCGGTTCAGGCCGTCGTAGGTGTAGGTGGTGGTTCTGCCATTGACATCCGTAACGCTGGTGATGTTACCGTTTTTATCGTATTCATACTCATAATGCTGTAACACCCCTAAATAAGAATCTTCATTTGTATAAGTCTCGACAAAGTTCGTTGTGTTTCCATTTACCTCAAGGTAAGAAACGGAATTGGACAAAGACGCCGAGGCTGTCGACAGCCTGCGCTCTGTAAGGCGGCCCAGGGCGTCATATTCATAGTCAAGCCCGGCCCCGTCCAGGGAGTACAATGTCGCCATAATGGGGCTGCCATTACCATTGCGGGTATACGTCGCGTCGTGCAGAATTGAATTATTTAGCGAATGGGTCAAGCTGGCAACCGCGCCATTGACATCATAGTTGAATTCCGTCAATGACCCATCACTGCCTGATATTTTTCTCACGAGCCCATCAAAATAGTAGCTGTAACTGTAGGCTGTATTTGTGGTTTGGTCGACCAATTTCGACAATTGACCGTTTTCATTGTAGAAAAACTCCGCTGTCTGCACATTGTTCCATTTTTCGCCGACCATGCGGTCTCGGCTATCGTAAACGGGTGCGTAAACAGTCCCGTTTCCATATGTTTGCTGACTTAACCGCTGGCGGCTGTCATATGCATTTGTTACGATATTCTGAGTGCCAACCTTGGCATTCGTAATGCGGTTTTGGTTATCGTAATCGTAGGAATAGGTGGTGCCGTTGCGCGTGATCGATTTTAGCAAATCATTCTGCGTTGTAAAGCTCGTTGTGGCTCCCGACCCGGTCACGGAAAGCAATTCATCGGTAGTGAGATCGTAGGAGTAAACGGTTTCATTTCCTTTGGGGTCTTTTACTTTCGTAAGCAGCCCCCTGTCTGTGTCATACGTATATTTAGTTTTGCCTCCCCGAGCGTCTGTCTCTTCTTCCAGATAGTTGCCGCCTTGGATATACGTCATTGTTTCTGTGTATGTGAGGATTTCCCCAGACGAACTATTTTGCGTAACAGTCTGGCTTTTGATCTGCCCGTTATCCTGTGAGTTATAGGTAAACTCAGTCACTGCATCTTTGTTTGACATTCGCAGTAGATTGCCGTTGTTGTTATACTCCATCGACACGATGTTGCCTTCAATGCCGCCATACGCATGGTCGACAGCAACAAGCTTGTTATCTTCATATGTATAGCTTGTCTTTTCGTATTCGTTTTTCCTGAGCTCTGTCAATTGGCCGTCATCATCGTACTCATATGACTCGCCAAAATTTCCGACATAGACAAACGCATCGCTGAAGCTCACATTACCTATTTGCTTATCGTAGATAAATGAAAAATCAATACGATGGCAATCAGTATCCAATGGAATAGAAGCAGCCACGGTTTGGAAGTGCATTGAAACATTCGGGTCGAAGTCGACATAAACAGATTGCTGCAATGCTGGACCATTTGCTGTGGGATATATCAGTGCCTTGATAGAAAAACTATGTTCTTTTGCGGGGAAATTACCGGCATAGGCAGCGGCCTCGCCTCCGATGATGAGCGTTTCGCCTGCCTTTGCGTTCACATACACCGTCTGCGTTATCGCTTTTGTCTTGAGAGGATTGCCTGTCATCATGACGAAGTTCCGATCCAGCGGCGCGGGGCGATATTGTACGCCATCGCCTGTATCGACCCCGGTCATTATCCAGTTTGTTGCCGCCGCGCCGGTTGGATTCTGGTTCGCACCGGGGGCGTCGGAAAAATCGCTGTTATCCACCAAGTTGTAATGGCGCGATCCGCCGCTCTGTTCCAACTGCACATTGTCGAAATAGACCGTTCCTTTTGAGGTTTCCAGCGCCAGGAGCACACGGAAACTCGTTGCGGCGTTTGGCGGCAATTGAAACGTATTCACAAGTCTTGTCCAGCCGCTTGTCGATGTGACAAATTCGCTTTTAACTTTATACCATGTCCCGCCCACACTGTATTCGAAGCCAATCCATGCGCCGCCGTTCGCAGTAGTCAACGGCTCTGGTATTTTCACGTCAGCGGAAAGGGTGTAAATTTCGCCTGGTGTTCCTGTAACGGCTTGCCCGGCAGCGTCATAGGTATTGACTGTGTTGCTTTGTACGCGCATGGACCATTCCCCGCGCTTGGTTTCCTGCGATGAACGGGCAATCGTGCCCGGCGAACCGCTTAGATAGTACCGCGTCCACTGCGTATTCGTGTATTCAAATCCATGGTTTTTTAAGAGGTTCGTCGCTATAGTTTGAAGGTCTGAGCTAGCCATAACCTTATTGAACTTATTTCCATCCTTGATGTTGTCAATATGGGTAACGCCGAATTGCCTGTATCCATCCTGATTTTGAGCGCTGGTGACGCCACCGAGCACATTATAGAAATACCTGTTCCATTTGTCGTATTTATTTTTGACCTCGGTGCTGCCAGTAAATTGGCCTGACGCATTGGTTTCCGAATACTTGAAAGCGAGATAATCGACTTCAGCGCCTGCCTTATCACGCCTTGAGATATTACTGACCCGCCTGCCCGAATTGTATTGAACCGATTTGTATGTAACGCTTGCGTAGGAATTGTCTGTTGCGGTAACGCGGCTTATATCACTCCCGTTATATAGAAACTTTGTTGTTTTGCCGCCGGGGTACGTGATGGTTGTCAGTTGATCGCCAGTGTAGGTAAACAGTGTCCTGCGTCCGGCGGGGTCTTCAATATAGTTCAAATAATTTGTCGTCGTATTGTAATCGAATAGCACCTCCCGCAAAGCTGGGTCTGTCACTTTTGTGATTCTGCCGCCAGACCAGGTGATGACTTGCCGGTTTTTGTTATGGTCAACGATTTCAACCAGATACCCATGCGATTTGCTGTAGTGCTTTTCGTTGCCCTGCGTATCTGTTAGCATCCAGTGAGAAGGCGAATGCGCGCAAGAAGCCACAAATTCTTGCGTGGAGTCATATTCATGTACCGTTTTTATCGTGTTAACTCCATTTTCCTTAATCGTCTTTTCTTTGAAATAATGTACCGTGCCGTCGCCGTCAATTAGTTTATAACGATAGCTGCCGAGATCAATCGCGTTGCCATCTTTATCGAGGACAGGGACGCCGTTTTCTTTCAGTATATTAGGTGCATATAGAGGATCATTTGTCGCAATGGCAATAAGCTGTTCCATGATGTTCAATCGGAACCCAACGCCCAGTTTCATGCTCTGATAGGTGCCGCTGTTGTTGTCGTGATTTGAATTGTTCACATGTGAAATGCTGATCGGCAGGCGGTTGCCGGTCATATTGATGTCGTTATGTATATAGGTCATATGACCGTTGTAGTGATTCACAAAGATGCCGCCGGAGCGCCCCATATCAACGGATTCGTAAGCCCATTGGGACTCAAGACCCACATTGGTGCTGTAATAGATCGAAACGGATGGCCGCAAATAATCGAAACCGGGCAGCATGTTGCTCCTTGTAGAATAAAACTTGCAGCGAATGTCCGTGCCTTCATTATTGGTTGTGAGCATGACACCGTTGTTGTTCCCGTTCTCATACCAGTTGCGCACAGCTTTTGTCAAATCCAAGTGATAATCAACGTCCAGATTCAAAATGCCCGAGGACTCTTGAATCGGAACCGCGTCCAGCTGCCTCAGCCCAATCTTGAAAGCGCCATTGGCCTCCAATGCCTGCGCTTTTATCGAGGGCGCATCGGAAGCGCTGTACAGGGGTTGGGGGTCCCATTTATACCACATCCCCAAAGGGCCAGTTTGAAAATTCCAGGGATGCGGACACTCAAAGGCATACAAAAACATATTGTTTTTGTAATCCGTAACTTCATTTTGAAACAGGTGCAACGTCGCCGCTGCAACAACACTCCCGCTGGGGAGCGTTGGCAGGGTGAATTTCATGTATGCACGATTGATGCCGCCGCCGGTCAAATCGGCTTTCCTCCCTGCGAAGCTGGCGGCATTCGAGTTGCCCGAGTTATCTGTATTTACATACAAATCCTCCATTGCTGTATAGTCTATAGTTTTCGTTAGAGTAGGGTCAATTGTTACGGGCAGGACACGCTCGGGCGCGTTGACCCACGCCGCATCTGCGGTCAGAACCAGAAGCCCGTCCTCATACAAGGTCATTGTGACGGCTGTACTGTATTCGCCCGCTGCGTCAAACATATAGGGCGCTTCCAGGACAAACAGAGGCTCTGCGGTATCGTCTTCCTTGAAGAAAGAGATAGACCCGTCCTCCTGCTGCACAGGAACCAGGCCGTCATGCGTAAGCTGGTAATGATAGATATACTCTCTCTGAAGCTCTTTTACAATTTTGTACTCTGAGACCCAATTCGGGCCGATACGATACTCCACATCCGTGCCAGGAACCATATCTTCATAGAACACTGCTGAGTTGAGGTTCTTTACCTCCATGGCTTCGGCGTTGTCTCGCTCGATTTGCTCGGCTCTTGTTTTTGCGGGCGCGGGCTCTTTCTTCTCTACCTCAAGCTGCCTGATCTGGCCTTCAGCGGAGAGCGCTCTCATAGCTGGCTCGGCTACCTCGAGCTCACGCGACGTATCTTCGAGAGAATTCGCGTTTGCCGATAGCGTCATATTGACAAGGACTTCATCCTCGGGCTGGGTATCCTCAACGGCGGCTGTCGTTTCTGCCTCTGTGGTTGTTTCAGGCTCTGTCGCTGCCTCTGTGGTGGCTTCTGGTTCTGTTGTGGTTTCGGCTTCCGTGGTTGTCTCTGGTTCGGTCGTGGGCTGGGTTTCTTCTTCAACGACTGTGTCGGCATCTTCA
>WREQ01000044.1 GCA_009779255.1 Dehalococcoidia bacterium | reverse complement strand
TGCGAGTGACGAAGCATCCGGTGGGGTAGCGGATGGTTACGTCTCCCCACCACCAGATCCTTCGGTCGCTGCGCTCCCTCCAGGATGGACTTGGTCATAAATCCATGCTGGAGGAATGAGCTTGCGAGTGACGAAGCATCTGGTGGGGTGGTGGATGATTGCTCCCCTGCCACCAGATCCTTCGGTCGCTGCGCTCCCTCCAGGATGGACTTGTACGAAACTCATAACTGACCACCGAAAACTGATTGCTTTCGGTCTTGTGTCACCAACCGCCTGAACGAGTACAATGGCTTGATATTTGTTTGGGTGGATGGTATCTTGATTTATAGATGCCTCCAGCTATTCATCATCTATTATTGCCCCGGCCGGCAGTGGGAGATACGCGCTGTTTGTACGCATAGGGGTTGCTTTCTAGGTCGTGGAAAAACCGACATTAACTGAGCTGGATGCGTGTTTGCGGAGAAGAGGTAGAAGCAATGAGTACTTTTGAGTGGTTATTGATTATTATAGTGGCTGGAAAGATTGCTACTACACTCGTAATCGGTGTTCGGTTTTTAAGGAAAAGGAGGAGATAGAAACAATGGGTGGCGCAGCGTGGATTGTGCTTGCGATATTGGCTGTGCAGGTTTTTGTTGTAGTCGCGGTTGTCGCTTTGGTTATCAAGGTGTTTTTCAAGAAGAAATAAAAACAATCCTGCAACATGAGCCGCTAAAAATATAAACCAGGCTAAGCGGCGGAACATTTCCCAGCCAGTTCCGCCGCTTTTTGCGACAGGCGCGCCCCCAGGTGATAGGCGGCCTCGCAGTCCAGCGGGAAGCGCTCCGCTTTCTGTCTGGCCTTATCTTCCAGCGAAAACATGGAGTGCTCGTATTTGCTGTAATCTGGGTATTGCCAGGTATCACAGGAGCATAAAATCTCCGGCTTTTCCCCCAGCACACGCGCGGCGGGAGCCTCGAAAGAGTTCAGTTTGGGTTTCAGGCGCGCAAGGATTTCCTCACTGATATTCATGGTGTAGATGAAAGCGGTCGCCAGCTTGCCGGGGAACACGCTGGGCGTTTCCCTGCTGTAGATGACATAGGGATAGAGAAAACGTTCCAGGCAGGCCGCCAGTCCGGAGGTGATATGGCCAAAATAAATGGGGGAGCCGAAAATCAGCGCGCTGGCATCCTTCATTTTTTCCAGCACCGGGGTCAGGTCGTCGCGCATGGCGCAGGCACGCTTCCCGTCGATCTTTTTACAGGTGAAGCAACTGGTGCATCCCTTGTAATTCAGTTCGTACAGGTGTATCAGCTCCGTCCCTGCGCCGGAAGCGGCGCCGCCCTCCAGCGCCTTTTGCAGCAGAGTGGCGGTGTTCCAGCTTTTGCGTGGGCTACCGTTTATGGCCAGAATTTTCATATGACGCCTCCCGTGTTACCAGTGCCGTTGTTCGTATCCTATCACGTTTCAGTGGAATCTGAAACCGGCTGTAAACAAAAAACGGGCTGACGTCAGCCCGTTTTGATTTTTTGGTGGAGACGGGGGAGGGTCGAACTCCCCGTCCAATGAAAACGACCCGGAATCTGCTACAGGATTATTCAGTATTTTAATCTCGCGCCCGGAGCCTCAACTGAACGAGTATCCGCACGCCAGCCGTTTAATCTTTCGCTGTCCGGAAACAGCATCCGGACTGCGGCACCCCGACTTTTTGTCACCCGTACCAGACCCGCCGGGGTGGGGTCAGGCCGGATGGGCTGGCTTTTTAGCCAGCCAGAACCAGTTCAGGTTCGGCAGTTGTTGTTTGCCATCTTTTTAATGAGGTGGATGGCTCCTCATCCTGCAATTCCGCGGCGCGCCCCCACTGTCGAAACCGCGCGTCCCCATTGTATTAACCAAGCGCCGAATTTTCCGCTATTTGATTTTAAAGGTTCGTGCAATCTCGCGCTCGCTGTCGCGGCGTTGGATGGTATCTCGTTTGTCGTAAAGCTTCTTGCCGCGCCCCATCCCGATTTCCAGCTTGGCGGTGCGACCCTTGACGTACATGCGGAGCGGTACCAGTGTCAGCCCTTTTTCCTGCAGCTTCGCGGCTATGTGACGAATCTGTTTGCGGTGCAGGAGCAGCTTGCGCCGGCGCGTAGGGTCATGCCCCATGTAGCTGGCGGCTTCGTAACGCGCGATATGCGCCCCCACCAGCCACATCTCACCGCCTTCCAGCCGGACATAAGCCTCGCCCAGACTGACCTGGTTGTCGCGCACACTCTTGATTTCGGAACCGAGCAGGACGATGCCCGTCTCATAGGTGTCAAGAACGTCGTAGTCGTGACGCGCTTTGCGGTTAGTGGCGACAACCTTTATAATCTTATCCGGTACACTCATTATACCACTATTTTACACCATCCAGAGTTCGGAGACAGCATTCAAATATGGCGATAGAAACGTCGACAGACGGCCTGTCTATAAAATACTTCTTTTTCGTGTTCATAGCAGTTCTGGGAATCATACAAGCGGCTGCCGCTCATGCGGGACTGCGGGGGCTGTTGTTCTTTCCGTGGGAAGTGCGCATCCGGTGGTTTTATTCCGGGCGCTGCCTGACATTGACAAGCGTGCATTTCAGCTGGCTCTTCGCTGTCCTGATGACGGCGCCGACGCTGGGATTTTTCTTTGTGTGGAACTCCTACAACGCCACGGGCGCCATTGAAGGCGCCCAGCAGGCTGGTTTGTTTGTGCTGAGCGTTGCCTGTGCCGGCGGTTTCAGTCTGGTAGCCTCCTCGTTGATTAACCATTGGCGTCTGCAGCACAATCTGACCGACGCCTCATCTTTCCATCGTAATGGGCTTGATGCGCTCAGGGACATTACCTGGTTCCAGGCGGTATGCAGAACCTGGCAGGGGAGGAAGTGGTGACCTTTGACCTGCGTCTTTTCAGCGCCGTCAACGGGCTGGCAGGGCGCGTGGATTTTTTTGACCGGCTTTTCAGTGGGCTGGCCAACGATTACTTCGTGGTGATCGCCATGTGCCTGGCGCTGGTGTGGATGTGGTTCGGCACTCGTACCCAAGGTGTGCGCGAGCGCAACCAGTGGGCTGTACTCAAATCCATGGCAGGGCTTGGTATCGCCAGCGGCTTCGTATCTCTTTCTAACATCTTCTTCGTGGGCGCTGACAAATTTACCGGTACACGGCTACATGAAATCTTCAACAGACCGCGCCCCTTCGCCACGTCGGGGCTGGATGTCAAGATGCTGTTTTACCAGCCCACCGACCCGTCGTTCCCCTCCAATATGGCGGCGGTGGTGTTTGGGCTGGCGATTGCCGTCTGGCTGACGAACCGTCGTGCTGGTAAGTGGTTTATAGCGATGGCGCTGGTGGCATGTTTCGCGCGTGTGTACGTTGGCATTCATTTTCCCTCGGACATACTGGGCGGGTTGGGCTTCGCCGTGGCAGGGGTGGCGGTGGCCTATTTCCTCTTCTGGGTGTTCAGGCCTCTGAAAAATATACTTCAGATGGTCCTAAAGAGCCTTCACCTGATGGGGTAGACACAGGGCGCGAGATCCAAAAGTTTGGAGGGTGCGGAATTTCCTTTTACTCCGCGATCGACTTCAGATAATCCAGGAATGCCTTTTTATCGTGTTCTTCCCCGCACAATGTGCCGCTTTCTGCCACTGTCAGGCGCCATATTTTACCCAGTCCCGCAGCGCATTCCCTGCGCGTAAAGGCGGGTATCCAAGCGCGGCAGGCATCGGGGCGGGCGGTGTGAATTGAGCAGAGCGCCTCCCTGCCTTGCACGGCAAGAAAGACGCAACCATCGCTGCCTTGGTGACGCAGGAGAAGTTTTTCGTTGATTAACCAACGCGGGTCGGTGTACTGCTTCACGAATTCATCGGGGGTAATGCCTAGGAACCCGGTCATGCGTTCAAGCTCCGGCTTTTCGAAAAGCACTTGGTGCCGGGTGCAGCAATCGCCGCAACGGAAACAGATGCAGGGAGTCTCTGAGACGCACGGGGAAGGTTCTTCTGCACTCATGTCCCATTGTAGCACTTTTCATGGCTTACGGGTAAAATGTTGTCATGCGGATTGTACGCACTGTTGCGCGTTGGGTGTTCATCATGGCGGTTCCCGTCCTGCTGGTGACGGCCACGCTGGCCTTGGCTTTCAACAGCCTGTGGATGTACCGTGCCGGATTCGAAAAGTACGATGTCGCCGTGGAACTCGGAATTTCCGATGCCGAACTGGAGCGCGCCGCGCGCGACCTGATTGCCTACTTCAACGACCCTGGACGCGAATTATACGATATCGAAGTTACCTATAACAGCGGCGAAACCGGTTTGCTTTATGATGAGGCGGCCATGTCGCACATGAAGGATGTCAGGGGGTTGGTGTGGTTGGCCTATGGTCTGTTCTGGGCGTCAGCGCTTTATGTGCTGGCATATATCCTCTTATCCGTCTTTGTGTGGCGCAGAGAGGGAGGCCTGCCGGAACTGGCGTGGGGGGCGAAATGGGGAGGCATCGTCACGCTGGGGCTGATTGTCTTCGTGGGGGTATTTGCCTTCATAAGCTTTGACTGGGCTTTTACCATCTTCCACGAGATTTTCTTTCCTCAGGGCAACTGGCAGTTTCCGCCCGACGACCATATGATAATCATGTTTCCGGACGGTTTTTGGAGTGACGTGACACTGCTGGTGGGGTTGATGGTGGTGGGACTGGGGTTGGTGGTGACGGCGGCGGGGATGGTTGCCTTGAGGAAGATGCGAAATACGGGTGGTTGAAACCCGATGTCCCCCGATGGTCATTCAAGCCAGCAATGACTAAGACAGCGCTTCAAAGGTAATATTCGGCGTGCCGCCGCTTTCATTGATGGTGATCTTCAGCCTGTTCCCGCTGGTTTTATCTTCCACGATAAAAGCACCGTCTTGGTGTTTTTCTATGGTGCAGGTGGAAATGCTGTCGTAGAAGTTGTAGATGTCATCAGGCGTGGCGGCCAGTTGGCAGGTCATACGGGAGCCATAGGCGTTCTCATATGGATAGCGCTGAATCTGCACGCCACTGAGCAAATGATAGGGCATGGCAATCATGTAATAACTACCCTGCACTGTAAAAGTAGCCTTTGGCAGATAAAATTCATAACGATAATACTCTGGCCTGGGAGCAGTCCCGCTGCCTGCCGAATATGAAAGAAGATAATAGTTAAACTGGCCGTCGGTTGCTTCCTGAGTAATCAGAATATACGCATCCTTAAAGACCTCTGTTTTTAACGGATTTTTGTGTTGATCCTTTTTTGAGGCAAGCGTTGCGGCTAATTTATCAATATCTTGTTTAATAGAAAAACTAGAGTGATACGGTGTAAAATACCTATCTTTCACCCACATCCATACGCTTAAAGTATATGCATTACCATCCATAATGTGGATGCGAAGGGCATCTCTGGTACCGCCGCAGGCGCAGGAACTCACTGTAACTACTGTCAACACAACCCAAATCGCCGCAAAAATCTTTAGAAGCGCTTTCACGACTGCAGTTCCTCCCTTATTTTGACCACCATTATTGCTGTGACCGCCAGTAAACTTTACTCTGTTTGCAATGGTTATTCAACAAGTTTGATCGAACCTACGCCGACCATAGAGGGGAAAATACCCCCTCTATGGTCAGACTTTGTCAAAAGTTATCGTCCGTATCCGTATACCGGCGCTACTTCTACACTGAAAGCTCTGTATGCCAGCAGGGTTTCGTCGGGAACATGCAAATCTTTCGTCCCCCAGTTGTTTCCGGGGCCAAAATCAATCCAAGTTATATAGCCGCGCACTTCGTACACATAAGATATCCACTCACTAGGTATCTTGTGTATGACTAATGAGAGCATCTCACCCGGCTCAATTCTGGGTTTTGATTTCCCGTAGATGTCCTGACCGTCGGCATCATACACATACAGCGTGGTGCCTGCCGGACTAGGCCAGTAATAGCTGTTTACGACGGTATCTTCGTAACCATAGTCGGTATAATGGAAAACGCCCTGAATATCTCGGATGGCCTTATCTCCGTTATTGGTTATATCAAGACGTAAACAGAGATAGCCCTCGGAGTTGGTTATCCATGAACTCTTGATGCTTACTGGTATATCGGCGACATTGTGGGAGCCTGTTTCAAATGTGGCAGTGCTGCCAGAGCGCGCCGATGCCGCGGCCCCAATCCCAATGGAGCAAGCTACGACCGCAACTGATACTACTACGGCTACGATTACTTTTTTCATGGTTTCTCCTTTATCGTTGTTCTCATAAAATAATAAACAATGCAGAACGCTCCAACCTGCTAATCCAAACTATGTGTCCGAAAAACATTGACCAGTCAGGTTAACCAGCAAATTCACAACGCCTCAAACTCTTTGAGGTCGATAACGTATTTGTACGGCATGAACGGCTCGCCAGAATTTGCACACTCACTTAAAATCAGCCAGTGATATTGAATAAACACAAGGCGCTGGAAGACTTCCAATTTCTCCGCGGACATATCTGACTTCCATATCTATCACAGCATGTTCAGCGTATGGTAAATA
>WREQ01000043.1 GCA_009779255.1 Dehalococcoidia bacterium | reverse complement strand
CCTTTTTCACCTTTGTCTGGTAGCTGTCGCCAACTCCACCCTGCCTGTAGCTGATGATATCGCTGGACGGCGGCTCTCCCGATATGGTTTCCAACACCTTCACACTCGCGATGGTGTGATACCACGGCATCGTACCCCAAGGGACTTCAAGTTTCGATTCCACTACATTATCGTCAAGCACTTCTCCGATTATCACACAGTTGGAAGAGTACAGCACATCGTTCAGGATGACCGGTATCACCCTGCTTATAAAGTCGTTGTCAGAACCGATAACTTTCCCCGAAACATCAGGATTCGGGTTATAGCGTGATTCATTCGGCGAAGAACATGCTGTTACGGATATCATCGCCAAGCATACAACGACAACACTAATCAAGCCGGACAGTTTTTTCCAGTTCATAACTATCCATCCATTAAGAACTTAAGCGAAACAACATGCGGGGCCAGCGTATCAGAAAAAAATCCAAGTTGTCAAGGCGCTGTACTCGTTCAGGTGATTGGTGACACAAGGCCGAAAGTAATCAGTTTTCAGTCCCGTACAAGTCCATCCTGGAGGGAGCGCAGCGACCGAATGATCTGGTGGCGGGGAGTAACCATCCGCCACCCCTCCGGATGCTTCGTCACTCGCAGGCTCGCTCCTCCAGCATGGATTTATGCCCCTCCGTGATTGCGGGTCAAGCCCCTGAGTCCAAAAAGTGGTTTTAAAAAGCCGCATCCGCCAAAATTCCTCTCTGCCTGGTACTTGAAACTGGCATTCGTCAAGCCGCGGCATGTATAATCGTAAAATGAGCAAAAAAGCGGAAATTCCTCAAGATTTACGGCGTTTCGATAGTCTGGTTCAGATTATGGCCGTCCTGCGCGGCCCTGAAGGCTGCCCATGGGACAGGGAGCAGACGCATGAATCCCTGCGCGACTCCCTGCTGGAGGAAAGTTACGAGGCGCTGGAAGCGCTGGACGCCGGCGACAAAGGCGAACTCAAGGCGGAACTAGGCGATTTGTTGCTGCAGGTTGTCATGCATGCCAGGTTGGGACAAGAGTCCGGGGATTTCGACATTGGGGATGTGGTGGAGGGTGTCAGCCGCAAGCTGATTTACCGGCACCCGCATGTTTTCGGGGATGACGACGCGGAAAACGCCGATGCCGTTCTGGCACGCTGGGAGGGACTCAAGAAGAAGGAGCGCGGTGATGAGCGCGGTATGCTCGACGGTGTGCCGAAATCCCTGCCCGCTCTCTCCTATGCCCAATCGGTGCAGGAGCGCGTGGCGCGGGTCGGCTTTGATTGGCAAAACGACGAAGGCGTCATCGAAAAACTCACAGAGGAAATCGCCGAGTTCAGGCAGGCCGCCAGTCAAAAAGAGAAAGAGCGGGAGTTCGGAGACGTGTTGTTCACACTGGTGAATTACGCGCGCCGGCAGGGTATCGACCCCGAATCAGCGTTGCGGACGGCTAATCACAAGTTCTACACGCGCTTTGCACACATGGAAAAGCTGTGCCGCAGGCGCGGGCTGGATATGGCAAAAATGACGCTGGACGAACAGAACAAGTTGTGGGATGAAGCTAAGAAGGAGACTTCTGCTTCGGATATTCTCGATACAGATTGAGGGGGCGGCAGCGCCATTCAGTGGACGGCGAGAGGATTTTACTTTCAGGGCGCGGAGCAGGGAAAGGGACTCAACCGAATACCGCGATATAGCTATGCTGGTCAAAGCAAATGATCGGAGTGGTGGATTTACCAAACACTCCAACGAGCTGCTTCTTCTCCATGACTGGTCCACGACTGGAAATGGGCGGGGGAATTGGCTGAAACGATGTTTTATCTGTTGGCAGCGTCTTTCAATCCTTGCGCAACTTTGAATACCGGAGTCTTTTTTACCGCTCCTGTAGGCCTCGTGACGGCGGGAGCTTCCACAGCAAAATACTCGAAACCGGTAAATGAAATATTCTCCCCCTTTAGGGTTTTGGTTAAGACAGCAAGAAAAGCCGTAACTGCTATCTCTCTGTCTTTTTTGTCTGGCCTGTCTTAGCGACCACCGCGTTGAGGAATTCCGTCTTGTTCGTCTTAACTCCTCAAACCAAAGTTGAAAGGTGTCGAAATTCAGGTAATCCTCTGACAAAAAAGATGCGTTGGAATTCCGATATTAAGACACCTTTTTATTCCTTAGGAATGAATAAACCAAAAACGCAAGTACAGCGCCCGCCAAAGGCCCTACGATGAAGACCCATACATTCGCCAACGCGTCACCGCCCGCGAAAAGGGCGGGGCCGATGCTGCGCGCGGGATTCACAGAAGTTCCTGTAAGCGGAATACCGACAATATGCACAAAAGTTAATGTTAAGCCGATGACAACGCCGGCAACGCTCCCCTTGCTTTCATCAGAAGTGACGCCCAGAATCACAAGGACAAAAATAAAAGTAAGTATGACTTCTACAGTAAGAGCGCCCCCTATGCCTCCGGCATTGGCAATGCCGTTGGATCCCAAGCCTCCGGTCAAATCGGTCAGCCCAAAAGAAAGGAGCAGTTTGATAAGTCCGGCTCCTGCAATAGCGCCAACAATCTGGGCGACAACATAACCGACAAAGTCCAAAACGCCCAATTTTTTCCGCAAGAACATAGCGAGTGAAACTGCGGGATTGATATGGCACCCGGACACACTTCCAATCACGTAAGCCATGGCAACAATGGAAAGTCCAAACGCAAGCGCAACCGCAAGATGCCCGCCATTCGGGTCACAACCTAAAAATACTGCGCTACCGCACCCCATGAAAACCAGCACCATGGTTCCAATAAATTCGGAGCAGTACTTTTTGATGCGGTTCATTTTTCCTGCCATATTTGGTTTTGGTCGGGGCGAGTGGACTTGAACCACCGACCTCAGCGTCCCGAACGCTGCGCGCTGCCAAACTGCGCTACGCCCCGCGAAGTGCTATTATATGTGTTTTACGGCAGGGGAGCAAGTGATACCGCTTTTAAGGCGGAGGATACGGCATGAAATATGTTGTCCTGATAGTTGACGGGGCGGCTGGACTGCCGCTTGAAGATCGTGGCGGCAAAACCACGCTTGAACTGGCGCGTACGCCCAACCTCGACGCGCTGACGGGGGAAGGCCTCCTCGGCCTGACCAATAACGTACCGGCGGGGATGGAGCCGTCCAGCGCCATCGCTTGCATGTCGCTGCTGGGATATGACCCGGTGGTGTATTACAGGGGGCGCGCCGCCATCGAAGCCGTCAGCATGGGGGTGCCGGTCAGGCGCGGCGAAACGGTTTTTCGTTGTAATCTGGTGGCGATAAAGTGTGGGCGCATGTGGAGCTATTCATCCGGCCACATCGGAAGCGTCGAGTCACGCGAACTTATCGGCGCGCTCAACGAGGAGATGGGGTCGGATGAAGTGACGTTCCACCCCGGCGTGGGCTATCGCCACCTGCTCAAGATAAAAGGCCACCCCGAAACGGCGCGGGCGCTTACCGTTCCGCCTCACGACATTCATGACCAGCCGGTCGCGCCGCACTTACCACGTGGGCGCGGCAGCCAACTGCTCAATCGGCTTATCCTGAAGTCACAGGAGGTTTTGAAGCACCAGGCGGTCAATTACGTCCGCGCTTCTCGTGGCCAGATACCCGCCACCTCCATCTGGCTGGCCTGGGGCAGCGGCCCCATACCGAATACGCCGTCATTCGGGGAAATTTACGGTCTCAAAGCCGCCGTCACCTCGGGGGTGGATTTGCTCAACGGGCTGGGGATGATGACTGGCATGGATATTCTCAACATACCGGGCGTCACCGACAACATGAAAAACGACTTTGCCGGACAGGCTGAAGGTGCGATTGCGGCGCTCGAAACGTATGACCTGGTGGTTATTCATGTCGAGGCGCCGGACGAGGCTGGACATGCCGGTAACGCGGCGGAAAAAATCGAGGCTATAGAGCGCATCGACAGCGAAATCGTATCGCGGCTGCGCGGATATAAAAAGCCGCTGCGTATTATGGTGCTGCCTGACCACCCCACGCCGGTGGCGGTGCGCACCCATGTGGCGCTACCGGTGCCTTTCCTGATGTGGGGGCCGGGTTTCGAAGGCGGCAGCGGAACACGTTTCACCGAGGCTGAGGCACAGAAGTCAGGTTTCTCGATACCTGAAGGACACCGCCTGATGAGCCGCTTTACTGGAGGTATCTATGCCTAGTCGCGAAGACGAACGCCGAGAGCAGAAAAATCGCCCGCGTGGCACCCCGCTGTGCCCGCGCTGCGGCTCGCCCAATCTCTCCTACAACAAGATGTACAAAACCTGGCGCTGCAATGCCTGCGAGCGCAGCTTTCCCACGCCCAGCTACGGGGCGCGTGGGAAACCCTCGTGGTGGGACAGGCTGCTACGGCGCGACTGAAAAGGTTCAACCGGCTCTCTCCATTCTGAATTTTGCTATAATGTGCTATCAATTTTGGTGAATGAAATGCCTTTGGTGGTTCATAAATATGGTGGTACCTCTGTTGGCGATGCCGAACGTATCCGGAACGTAGCGCGGCGCATTATCGCTGCCAAAGATGCTGGAGACGATGTGGTCGTGGTGGTTTCCGCTATGGGCGATACCACAGATGACCTCATAAAACTGGCGTACCAGGTGACGGATACCCCCAGCGCCCGGGAACTGGACGTGCTGCTGTCCACCGGAGAACTGGTGGCTTCCACCCTGCTGGCCATGGCGCTCAAGGGCATGGGGCACGAGGCGATTTCACTTTCCGGCGCGCAGGCCGGCATCCGGACCGACTCCAACCACTCCAAGGCGCGCATTATGGCCATCGACCCTGCCCGCGTCAAGAGCGAACTGGGAGCGGGACGCATCGTGATAGTGGCGGGCTTTCAGGGCATCGCGCAGGACTCTGATGTTACCACGCTCGGTCGCGGTGGCTCGGATACAACGGCGGTGGCGCTGGCTGTCAGTCTGGGCGCTCGCGCCTGCGAGCGTTATACCGATGTCGAGGGCATCTATACCGCTGACCCGCGTCAGGTGCCAGAGGCCTGCAAACTCAAAGAAATCAGTTATGATGAGATGCTGGAGCTGGCCACCTATGGTAGCAAGGTAATGCATCCGCGCGCCGTGGAATTGGGACAGATATACGGGATGCCGATACTGGTTGCCTCCAGCTTCAACGATAACCGCGGGACACTTATTCACGGAGGACATATGGAGATTCGCAACAAAGTGACCGCCATCACGGCGGATACGGATGTCGCCAAGATTACCATCGTAGGGGTGCCGGATCGTCCGGGTATTGCCGCCGGTATCTTCGGGTCGCTGGCGAAAGCCGGTGTCAGCGTGGACACGATTGTGCAGAACGCCTCCATTCAGGGCATTACCGACCTTTCCTTCACCGTCAGCAAAGGTGACGCCGGCAAGGCGTTGGGCGTGGTAGAGCCGCTTGCCCAAGAGATCGGTGCGCGGGAATGCGTGGCGGACACCAGTCTGTCCAAGGTAAGCATTATCGGTACCGGTATGCAGAACACACCGGGTTATGCCGCCACCATGTTCGACACGCTGTTCGCGGGCGGCATCAATATCCAACTCATCACCACCTCGGAAATCCGCATTACGGTCATCATCGCCGGGGAGCAGGCCGCTGAGGCGGTGAAAGCCCTGCACAAGGCCTTTGAGCTGGAAAAAGAGTAGCCGTTTCAGGCGACAAATGTCCTGATTAGTCTTTCTCCCGAGTGTTTTTTAGAACGGGCACTGGACTCATACAACCTATTGACTGCACATTACTATCCATGATACAACGTGGATAACATGAAAAAGCTAAAACTGGTTGCCTTGCTCTCATTGGTTGCACTCACATCTATTGTGATGGTGGCGTGCAACAACAACGAAGAACAAGTGAAATCATCCTTTGAGGGACAAGTAGATTTAGCCTTTGAAGTTGGCTTTACCAAGCTAATCGTAGGTGATGATTATTATATTGATTCACGCATAGTAAAATCAGTTGCGGAACTAGATGAGGCTATCGGTGGATTTGGGTTTAGTGATGTATTGAAGAAATACAGTGAAACCTATTTTTCATCCAAGTCAGTGATTTTGGTTTCTTTCTATGCCACCGGTACTGGGGGTACAAAAGTTGAAAATTTAAGAACACAGGGGAAAGAGTTGTTTGTTGAATGTACTACCCATTTTCATCCAGAGCCAAATAGTTTCGTTTTGCGAATGGTGTTTATCGAAACAGACAAAGACTCTGTCGCAAAAGCGACTTCAATTAAGGAGGAATTATGGATGGAATTTCGATAAGTGCGCAGCGTGCAGTTGTTTAGCAGGTTTGCTGGTACCAATTCAAGCACAGTCCTATAGTTTACGGGAGACAATGCCCTGAATAGTCTTTCTCCCGCAGTGTTTTTTAGAACTGGCACTGGACTCATACAACCTATTGACTGCACATTACTATCCATGATACAACGTGGATAACATGAAAAAGCTAAAACTGATTGCCTTGCTCTCATTGGTTGCGCTCGCATCTATTGTGATGGTGGCGTGCAATGGTAATGGATGGTTGAAACCGCTTGACTCGGCGGTAGAAACTCAAATTAGGCAGGATTATTTTAACCAAGTTGTAAGTCCAACTAATAACGAAGCTTCGCTAGGTGATGTCCAAATATACAAATATTACGGCTCTTTTAATGGATATGTTGCCATCATGTTTAACGACGGT
>WREQ01000042.1 GCA_009779255.1 Dehalococcoidia bacterium | reverse complement strand
ATTATTGGATAGACCATATAACTGGTTCGAATCTATATATGCTTCCACCAACTCCCATACGAGAGAATCACTCTTTTGAAGGATGGTACCTAGAGCCAGTGTGCGTGACGCCGTGGAATGAGCAAATGCCTCAGTCAGCAGATGAGACGTTGAATCTATACGCCAAATGGCAAGAAAAGTAAAACTGAAAAATAGAATAAGGAGATTATTCAAATATGAACAAAGTATCTTTTAGGAAGGTCGGAAAAAGATTATTGTCATTTTCTGCGACGTTGATTCTTGCCGCCGCAGTAGTGACATCTGGTCTGTTCATAGAACCGATACCTGCCAGTGCGGAGACGGATGAGTTGTTTGCGGCGCGAACGCTGGGTACCAATCTGACCGGCAACAGTTATTCAGTAACCGGCACCCCGTCACTATGCCATCCAACGCTGTGACCGTAACGGCCAACTGGAAACAGCTTTACTCCGTAACTGTCTCAGGCAGTTACGGCAACCCCACCGGTGCTGGTTCATACACGCAAGGTTGCTGCCGAAGCTGTGGCAGCGGCTGGTTTGTTGTCTGTTTTGGTCAACATAGCCGGTCGTTGTATTCGCTGTACTGCACACCTTTTGGCAAGAAAGGCTGTTCAATACTGCGCCTTTCATGGGCTGTGCTAGAATATGATTACCAATTGACACTTCCCGCATTCCACAAGTATCATTGGCCGGACGCTGTGATATGCAAATACTGCCTTTGATTATCGGCTGTACCGCCGCCGCCGGGTGCCTCATCGGTGCCTGTATCTGCCTGCGCCGCAAACGCTATATCGACGACCTGCCCACTTCAAAAACACAGGGTGTGTTCATCGGTCTCACTGAGCTAAAGGGTAGCGCCGAAAGCGAATCGCCGCTGAAGTCCTATCTGGGCGGAATAGACTGCGTATGGTACTTGTGGAAGGTGGAGGAGCACTGGTCACGCACTGTAACCTATGTAGACAAGGACGGCACACATACCCGCACCGAGAGCGGCTGGAAAGAGGTGGCCGCCGGCGGCGAAAGCCCACCTTTCTACCTCAAAGACGACACCGGCGTTATTCTCATCCAGCCGAAAGGCGCCAATATCCACGCCACCACATCCTTCTCGCGCAGATGCGGCAGGAGCGACCCGCTGTATTACGGAAAGGGACCTCGAAAAAACGTCGCCGACACCACCCACATACGCCGCTTCCACGAGAGCGCTCTTCCGCTGCACACCCAGCTTTACATCATGGGGCAGGCACGCGAACGCCGCGACGCGGTGGCCGCCGAGATTGCCCGCGACAAGGCATCCCCCATGTTTATCATCTCCACAAAGAGCGAAAAACGGCTTTCCGGCGACTATACCATCTGGATATGGGTATGGTGCCTGCTGGGGCTGCTGTGCGCCGCAGCCGGAGCGTACTTCACCCGCATAACGAACTTTGCGCACGTTCTTCCCGAGCAATTTGTTATCCAGGGTGAGTTCTTCCCCGGTAATGCCCCGCTGGAATGGAAACCATTCGCCATAGCCGGAGCGGTATATCTGGCGGTGCTGACGCTAGGCTGGACATGGACAGTGTACAACAGCTTGGTGACGATGAGAAACCGAGTCAATCAGGCACGGTCTCAAATCAACATCCAGCTCAAACGCCGCGCCGACCTGATTCCCGGCTTGGTGGCATGCGTGGATGGATACCGTAAACACGAGACAGACGTGCAGCAGTTAATCACCGGCCTGCGCGCCATGGCGCAGACGGCGCGAGAAAATGAAATCCACGGCTATTCCACTGAACTGGCAGCAGTGGCCGAAAGACACCCCGAACTCAAGGCCAACCGATCCTTTCTTGCGCTTCAGAATAGCCTCTCCGACACCGAGAGCCGCATCGCTTTGGCGCACAGCTATTTCAACGACATCGCAACCTTTTACAACACCCGCCTCGGCATAATACCCGATCGCTTCGTGGGGTGGCTGGGGAGGCTGTCCCCGCAGGCATTGCTGCAGGCATCGGAACTTGAAAGACAGCCGGTTAAGGTGAAACTGGCGCCGTAAAATAGCTTCCAACACCCTGCCACACCCGCAGCGGCTTAACACCGGCGGACGGGCATCCACTGCAAGATTTCAAATATTTCCTGTTCGCCAGACACCGACACCTGCGCATTGTCAGACAATGCGGCACAGCGCTTCCCGTAAAGCAAAATTGCAGTCAGCAAGGCTTAAAGGTTATAATCATGCCATAATCAGCAGCGGAGGTGAAACATGCCCAAGCTTGTACAGGGTAGAAAGAGTCATCACATCATGCTCTACGCCCTCAGCACCTGCTCATGGTGCCACGAGGCTAAGCGGCTGCTCAACGAACTGGGTGTGGAATACAATTACGAAGATGCCGACCTGCTTGAAGGCGCTGCCCGCCGCGACGTTATGGCGGACGTCGAGCGCTGGAATCCCCGCAGAACATTCCCTACGCTGGTCGCAGACAACAGCCATTGTATCGTCGGCTTTAAGGAAGCCGAACTGCGCAACCTTCTAAAGGCATAAATTCCGGTTTTACCGACCGAACAAAACCGGCGGCGGCATTATGTAAAATCAGTGGAAAAAAGTTTGAGCGTTCAGCGAAGCGCTTATTAAGTAATTTAAGGATGAAAATGAAGATAGTTGTTGATTCAGGCGTAGACTTGGGCATTTCCCCAGCTGAAATAAAAGAGTTGAATATCCAGCAGATACCGCTGTCGGTAAGCTTCAAGGGTATCACCTACCGCGAAGGCGTGGACATCGGGCGCGACGAGTTTTACTCCATGCTGGAGGAAAACCGCGCCGATTTTCCTATTACATCTCAACCCTCGCCCGGCCAGTTTATCGAGACCTACAAGGCCGCCGCCGCCGAAGGACAGGAAGTGCTGTCCATTCACCTTTCATCTGGACTCAGCGGCACTTACAACGCCGCCCGCGTCGCCGCCGGACTGGTGCCGCAGGCGAAGGTCACGCTGGTGGATACCAAGACGCTCTCCATCGGCTCCGGATGGCAGGCTGTAGCCGCCGCGCGCGCCATCAAACTGGGAAAAACCATGGAACAGGTTCTGGCGCTGACAAAACAAGTCGGCGAGGCCGCTGACGCGCTGTTCACACTCCAAGAACTGCGTTATCTGAGACACGGCGGGCGCATCAGCCATATAAAAGGCCTGCTGGCTTCCCTGCTTAACATCAAACCGATCATTGGGGTAGAGAAGGACCGCGGCACCTACGTCCAGATGGGACAAGCGCGCAACTTCACCCAGGCCATTGAAGCGTTGACTAAAATAGTGGCACGCAAACATGCTGAGGGCATACGCATGCGCGCCCAAGTGGTGCATGCCCGCAACCCGGAAGGCGCCGAGCTATTGAAAAACGCTATGGACAAACTCTTCAAATGCAAGTGGCTACCGCCCTGTCCGGTCTCGCTGGTGCTGGGGGCACATACCGGTCCCAGTGTTGTAGGGTTGATTTTTGCCCCCGAAGCGGCGCTGGAAGGGACTTAGGGCAAAACACGCGCCGCGCGTTTTCCGAGCTTCAAAATTATCCGTCACCTGCCCTTGCTTTGCCCATCATATTCGATATGACTGAACTGACCATCCTCAAGGCTCTGGTACTGGCCGGATGTGGTTCACGGCGGGCCATGGCGGACGCCGTTAGGGCAGGGCGCGTCAGTCTTAATGACACGCCCGTTGAGAGTTTCACTCAGCCGCTAGATTCATCCGACACCCTGGCACTAGACGGCAGACCGGTACGCGTCCCCGATAATAAATTTGTCTACCTAGCGCTGAACAAGCCGGTCGGCGTGCTCTCCACCACCTACGACGAACGAGGACGGCGCACCGTGATTGACCTTGTCCCGTCGGAGTTCAAAGGCAGACCGCTGCATATGGCGGGGCGTCTGGACATTGATTCCAGCGGGCTGGTGCTGCTTACCGACGACGGCGCGCTGACGCAAACACTCACCCATCCCGGCTCAGAAAAGGAAAAGGAGTACCTTGTTACCCTTGACCACCCTCCAACTGACGCCGCCAGGAGGCTGTTTGAAAGCGGCGTCGAGCTGGCTGACGGACGGACAGCTCCGGCAAAGCTCAGGGATGGAACTCATCCACCGGATTATTATGTCGTCATCCACGAGGGACGCAAGCGCCAGATACGCCGCATGTTCGCGCAGTTGGGATACCGCGTACTGGAATTGAAGCGAGTGCGAATCGGTAGCCTCCGGCTGGGAAACCTGACCGAAGGACAGATACGAGTGCTGACGACGAATGAAGTAGCAGAATTGAAACGGGAGGCATCCGGCGGCAACGAATGAGTCTTGACCGCTTTCGCGCGGTATGGTATAAGGAGACAGTTTTTTCAGGAGGAGCGCCATGAAAATCAAGATTGCACGCAAGGATATTCTGGGTTATGCCTTTCTGCTCTTCTGGGCAATAGTCTGTATCGCCATCGGCATCCAGGTTTTGACTCAGGGCAGTCCCGTCTCCGGCACTTTCAGTCTGGTAGTCGGTGTTTTGATTCTGGCCGTCGGCGGCAGCATGCTTCTGCGCAAAAACTGACCCCCGCCGTCCGCAAAGTGCGCGACTTATCAGCTATATCATCTGCAACAAGAATGTCGAAAAGTAAGCTTTATCGCGTGGTGTTTCCTGCGTCCGGGCTGACGCTTCTTCAGTATCAAATGCGCCAATAAGAACAGCGCGGCGAAAACTAGTTTTCGCCGCGCTGTGTACTTACTCCGGAGTTTTATTTACCAAGCATCGCAGCCAGGTCCGCCTCCGGTGTGGTTATCGACGCAATGCCAAAGTTCTCAACAAGATAGTTCAGCACATTCGGTGAAATGAACGCCGGGAGCGTGGGACCAAGCCGGATATTCCTGATACCAAGATGCAGGAGCGACAGCAAAATCGCAACCGCTTTTTGCTCGTACCACGACAGCACAAGCGTCAACGGCAAATCGTTCACCCCACAGCCAAACGCATCCGCCAGCGCCAGCGCGACCCTGACCGCGCTGTATGCGTCATTGCACTGACCCATATCCAGAATCCGGGGCAGCCCTCCGATTGTTCCGATGTCCAAATCATTAAAACGGTACTTGCCACAGGCGAGCGTGAGTATGATGGTGCCAGGCGGCGCTTGCTTCACAAACTCGGTGTAATAATTACGCCCCTGTTTCGCTCCGTCGCAGCCGCCGACAAGGAAGAAATGCTTAATAGCGCCAGACTTGACCGCACCGACAATTGTCTCCGCATTAGACAGCACGGCGTTGTGTCCGAAGCCTGTCGTGAATGTCCCGCCGACCTGCGGCTCGGTGTAGCCGCCAAGTTCCAGCGCCTTGTCGATTACGGGTGTGAAATCTTTATCTTCACCTATGTGAACCAGCCCCGGATAGCCGACAACGGCAGTCGTGAATACGCGGTCGGAATAGCTTTTTTGAAGCGGCATCAGGCAGTTGGTTGTAAACAGGAACGCTCCCGGAACATTGGCTAACTCTTTCTGTTGATTCTGCCATGCCGTGCCGAAATTGCCTTTCAGGTGAGCGTACTTCTTCAGTTCCGGGTAAGCGTGCGCGGGGAGCATTTCACCATGAGTGTAGACATTCACGCCTTTGCCATTTGTTTGCTCAAGCATGAGCTTCAGGTCGCGCAAGTCATGCCCGCTGACAACGATGAACGGGCCCGGCAGAATTGTACGGCTTACCGTCACTGGCGCGGGAGTGCCAAACGCTTCGTTATTCGCCTTGTCGAGCAGCGCCAGCGCGTCAATATTGACCTTGCCGCACTCCATCACAAGCGGCAGGAGTTCAGGCAGACCGCAACCGTCATCGCCGATAGCAGACAGCGCCTTTTTCAGGAATGCGCAAATCTCCGCCACATCGTGACCCAGCACAAATGCGTGATATGCGTAAGCTGCCACCCCCCTAATCCCAAGCAAAAGCAGCGTTTTCAAACTACGGGTGTCTTCGTCCGCATCGCGAACTTTATAAAGATTGTAGTATGGGGTTCCGACTTCCGCGATGAGTTTTTCGAGCGCCGCATCGTCAAAGTTGACGTTGGTAAGCGTGGCGAACACCCCCTCGAGCAGCAGCCTTTCCGGAACTTCCACCCCCCTGCGGCTCGCCGTAATCAGCGCACCTGTCAGTTCATCCTGAAGCCGTGCCGTATTGGCAGTCTTGCCGCAGACTCCAGTGTTTGTGCAGGCTTTGCCGCCCGCTGTTTGCTCGCACTGCATACAGAACATTTTTGTTTCCATTGTCGTCCTTCCTTTCTTGCAGTCAATCCCGTTGATTTTACGCCTCCCCACACATCCCCGTTTGTTTTGACGAGGTTATTGTAATACAATGAAAAATATATTTCGGTTGTATTTACAACGAATTTGGGGAATATGAAGAATTTTTCCGCCCTCTTAAAATCCTCTTTGTTCAGCGGCGTGAGCGAAAACGAGTTAGCTGATATAACCCGCTGCCTCGGCGCCAGATTCAGGACTTACTACAAAGGCGAAAGTATCCACAACATTGGGGATTTTGTGCGCGAGACCGGAATAGTCACTGCAGGAAGCGTTCATATCGTCAAAAGCGATGCCTGGGGCAATCAGAATATCATTGCCGAGGTTTGCGAAGGCGAAATGTTCGGGGAAGCGTTCGTATGCGGCGGCGTGGGACTTTTGCCGGTCAGCATCGTTGCCGCCGCCGACTGTGAAATTATGCTTGCGGACTTTCAGCGGATTATTACACAATGCGGAAAAGCCTGCGTGTTCCACACGATCCTGAT
>WREQ01000041.1 GCA_009779255.1 Dehalococcoidia bacterium | reverse complement strand
TATCAAGAGAACAGCACTGACGGGGCCGTCAATCGGGGGAAGAATAGTCCCTACATTGGTCATTGAGCTTGAAGACGGCAGTACCAAAATGACTCAGGAATTACTTCGGGATTTGCACAAAATTCGTGACGAATACGAGCACACAAAGCCAATTGAGAAATTCTATTTAAAGAAGTCGTTTCCTGTGGATGCGAGACACAACATTAAGATAGATCGCATTCAGTTGCGCAAATGGGTGGAAGACAAATTCAAATAATCCATCCCGCAACCGGAGGTGGTCAAAAACTTTTCGAGGATTATCCTTGTCTTCTTTAGCGAGTCGTTGACGCAATTGTAGAAGAGCCTTAAACGACGAACTTTACCCATAGACTTTTCAACCTGCCTGAGCAATAAGGCAAACACTAAAACTGTTCTTGGCAGTGATATTGATAGTTTCCTCAGTGCGTACTTGAGGCTGGAAATGGATGCGAGATAGCTACAGTTAACTTGTAACTGATTATATATTTGACCTACATCATGTACAAGTTCAACCATATATTGGGGTCACACCGCCGATTGACAAGCGCAATTCACGCCTGTAATATAGCAGCAGACAAGACAGATTATCATGACCAACGACCGTTCCGACAAGAACAAGCGTAAACCATCCCGCTTCGGGCGGCATCCGCGCGCGGGTTATACGACTCAGGCCAGCATCTGGACAGAGAAGGACGGGGAGTTGTATCTCGGCGGCGGCCGTATAAAGCTGCTCGAAGGCATTGAAGAGCTGGGTTCCATCGCAGCGGCCGCCCGCGTTATGGGGCTTACTTACCGCAACGCATGGCTGTGGATTGACTCCATGAACAAACTGGCACCAGTCCCGCTGGTAAGCAAGGTCACAGGCGGTGCCGGCGGTGGTCGTGCAGAGATAACCGAAGCCGGCAGGGCCGCCATCGCGGAGTATCGCCAGCTGCGTGCCAAACTGGATGACCTGCTCAGAGCGAAAAACAACAGCGACACTCCCCCCTCCATGATATAGCAGCATTCAGCTATCAGCGGTCAGCAATTAGCGTTTCGCTCCGGCATATCAGGCACAGTCCGCCGCCTCCCGCCAGATGAGACTCGCCGCAGCTGGCGCAAAGGACATAATCCGGCTCCGGCAAGACCAGCGCCGCCATATCCACCTGTACCGAACGCACACCCAGAACACTCTCGCCGTACAACTCGATTTCCCCGAGCAGCTTCTCTGTATCCTGCTGCTGCTTAGACACCAGACCAAAGAACCATTTGTTGATTTCTGATGTCTTTTTGACCTTGTCAGCGGCAACAAACACACGCACACCGACACCGGTATGCTTGTCATAGAGGGTGACTGAGAAGCGCCCTGTGTTCAGGATGCGCAGCCAGCCGTTGCCGATGGTGCAAGGCGTCAACATCTGTACGGCGTCCGGCAGACAGCGGTCTGTCTCACAGATGGCGTCGTACAGCCCACTGGGCGGCAGCTTGCTCTGCGCCAGCGACACCATAATGCCACCCAACATCACCCCCGGCGCGGCGTTTCCGTGAAATGACCGCACCTTCCGCAGATACTCATCAAACGTATCAGCCGCAATTTTCATTACTATTCAAACCTTAGGAGACATGCTCTCGGCATGTTAACCAGAATATATCAACCAGAGACAATTGGCAATTGCACGGTAAAGAACGGATAAAATCGGCAGCACCACCAAACGGCTGTTTTGGGATTTACCTGAAATTAACAAGGCCTTAACATATCAGTACTGCCATTCCGATTAACCAGTTAATGAAACTGGAATAAGGCAGATGATTTACTGTAAAGCTAATTGGTAATGCTTCCACGGGTTCTCATACCGGTTATGACGTTTGCCACACTAGCGTCGAATGTCATCGGGGCAGCGATGCAAAGTAACTTCTACTTTTTTAGCAGATGAACACCTTGCGGAGGAAACACCGCATCCGTACCCGGGAAAAGTGGTGCCCCTGGGGCGAGTCGAACGCCCGACACGCGGTTTAGGAAACCGCTGCTCTATCCACTGAGCTACAGGGGCGGAAACACTTTGATTGTATCTAATTTGACCGCTGACGGCAAACGCCAGAGAAGCGGTGTGAACGATAAGCTTTGGAAATGGAATGGCAAATGCGTACAACCATTGAATTATTTTCCAACATACAGAAGCCGAGCGGCTATTTCTGACACAGATCAGGAGGAAAACGCGGGCGCGACGGCAGACCAAGCTTGAGGCGGGAATATTCAGAGCTGATCTCAGCGCCCACGATAAGAATGAACGCTACCCAGAAGGCAAAAACCAACAGGATAATGATAGAGCCAACGGTGCCGTAAACCAGCTCGAAGCGAGAAAAATTGCTGAGATAGATAACCATCACCACACGCGCCGCCTCGAAGGCCACCGCCGCGAACAGCGCCCCCGGCCATACATAGCGCCAATAAGTCTTGGTGCCAGGCACGGTTTTGTATATCAGCAGAAAAATGAAAAATACCAGTACGAACATTGCAATATACACCGCTATATCCAGCAGAATGCCAACTCTGGATCCCAGGCTGAAGGAAGCCGCCACCGCGCTGGTAGCAATGGCGATGTAGAAGAAAACGCACGAGGAGAGCGACTGTACCACCTCGCGCAGTTTGCGCACATGGTAGGGATGCCGGACATTGAGCCCCCAGGCGCGGTTGACGCTACGATGAATGGCGCCGAACATGGCGCTGGACGACCAGAAAAGGCCGACTATGGAGAAGATGCCCAGTGTGCCTCTGGCATGGATAACAGCATCAATATTGATCCGCAGGAGTTCTTCCGCCGCCGGCAGATGAGTCTCAACAAAATCAAATATCCGGTCCTGCACCGTTTCAGCTGGCAGGAAAAAACCCATCAGCGAAATCACACCCAACAGCAGGGGGAAAAGCGACAGAACAGTGTAGTAGGCAATGGCGCCGACCACCTCGGAGGCACCGTCGCGGCTCATGCCATCAATAACTTCATTCAGGAAACCAAAGAACGGCCGTCTGACAAGGCGCCGGCGCGCCTGTTCCGCCTTGATTCCCGGCAGCCGCACCATCCACCGCAAACGTTCCTTGAGCGTCAGTCCACGATCCATTATTCGTCTTTAATCATCAAAAAAGGGCTGCTGGCTACAGCGCTTGCCTGCACCGAACCCAGTCAGTCATCATACAGAAAATCACTTGTCAAGGTACCGCCACTATTCCCCCGGTGGGAGAGCGGTTGACGACGAAGAGGCGGTACTGACACACTGTGCCTCGTTATTGACAGTGCGCACATATCTGAAGATGTCCACCAGTGTGGCTAAAATCGGCGCTGCCAGCAACAGCCCCCAAAAACCCCACAACATGCCACCCATCACCAGCATCATTAGCATCACAATCGGATGCATCCTCAGGGAGGCCGACATGACACGAGGAACAATCAGGTTGTTTTCCAAAAGCTGTACCCCCACGGCCAGCCCCAACACCAGGAAAACCTTGTCCGGCACCAGTGCCAGCGCTATCAACACCATAACGGCGCCACTGATAATCGGGCCGAAAGTCGGAATCATCTCACAGAGACCGGCTAACACCGCCAACGGCAGGGCATACGGCATATCCAACACCAGCAGCCCCACCAGCGACATAATGCCAACAATAGTACCCAGATACAGCTGACCGCGCATATAGCGTCCCAGTGTACGGTCAAGTATGCCCATTACCGACTGGAAATGCCGGGCTACGCCCGAGGGAATGCTGGTATAAATCTTTTTCAGTATCGCGTCATAATCCATCAGTACGTAGTACAGAAAGAGCGGCATCACCGCGAAGCTGAAGATAAATCCAATGGAATTGGACAGCGTACTGAACAACGCGCTTCCGGAGGAGAAGAAGCTTGTAATGCCAGAGGCAATTTCACCAGCCAGTCCGTCTATGAAAGCATCAATACGATCACTCACCTCTCCTGGCAGACTTTCGCGCAGGCCATATGTCCAGTCTCTGATGGTGCTAACAATGTTGTCTATTATTTGGGAGATGTTGGACACCATATCACTGAAGGTTTGTACGAGAGCGGAGACAAAAAAGAAGATAAACGAAGCGACCAGACATAACACAAGAAACATCAGCAACAGGACAACGAAGGAGCGGCGGGCACGCGGCCAGCGCTGTCGCCACGGGAGTACTCGCACCAGAAAGTTCACCAGCGGAGACAAGAGGTAGGCCAGCAGTACACCGAGCAAAAAAGGCAACAACGTGTTGCGCCAGACGTACAAAACCCCCAGTATGCCGGCGGTAAGTACGGCAAACAACAGATAACGCCAATTGCGGTCGAAAAATCGCCGGATTTCCATATTTTCACACCGCTCACCGATACAACCGCCGGCGAGCGAAACCCATACGATTAAAGCGGCCGGATACCCCTAGGCCGCCACCCCGCCACCACCTGGCGAGCAGGCGCACCCCCCGACACGCCCAGCCATCTCGTCAGCTTTTTCACGGGATTTGATAACCTTTTCTTTTTTTATCGCGGTCCGCGTTCTGGCTCCCTGACAGGACGCGCAGAGCAGACCAGCCGCCAGCCCGAAAACGACACCGGACAAAACCCCTATCACCAAGACCCTGCCCATTTCGCTGTCTTTCATTTCAAACCTCCGCCTGACGGACTGCAAAGCCAGTTACACGCCCTGCTCGGCGGCACTGATATTGGATTTGATGATGTCGCGATATACCGTCTCAGCGGCGGCGCGCTCGCGGATATTCTCCACGACATTGCCCACACGCCCCTTAACCTCGACAGCCAACTCTTCAGCCCTGTCACGGACTTCCACGGTGCGATCCTTGAGCAATTCCCGGATTTCACGGCCGGAGCGAGGTGCATAGAGGAAACCGATGGCCAACCCCAACGCCAGCCCGGCTACCAGACCGGCACCTATAAACGCCCCGCTGTTGTTGTTACTCATGCTTCTCCTCCTGCGTATTTTCAGATTTTGTTGATTTTTCTGTTTTTCCGTCTGGCTCTTTTCTAGGACGCCTGATGAAATCGCCGACCGTGTCCACCCAGCGCGACAGCGACAGCACGGCGACTCCCACCTGTGCCAACGGCTCGACAATCTTGTCCTTGGCTACAGACGAGATCTCTTCCAGATTGTCGGTGGCCGTCCGCATGGAGGTCATCAGCTTCGTCAGACGGCGATAGAGAACCACCAGCAGAACACTGCATACCACCAACACCACGGTCGAGATAACCCCGCAGACGATGATAGCCAGGTCACGATACCATTCCATAGTCACTGGAGCACCTCCGGAACCAGCTTTGCAAATACTCTATAAGTGCATTATAAACCACTATCGGCAATAAGTCACTATAGGCAGCTCAATGTGGCATTCCGTGATTTCCCAGAAGTACGAAATGTGGGTATTATGAATATCGGAAATAAACCGGAGCGATGCGTACCACCTTGAACTGGTTTCGAACTATTATCTACTTCAGCCTCTGAATGCTCCTTCTTTGTTTTACCATCAGACCTTTTACTACCGTTGTGGAACGCCGTTAAAATCATGAGTCAAAAAACTGTAATTTTGGCGGGTTTTTAAATCCAGCTTGTTATTGTATCGCGAGTCCGGTCTCAAACGAACAGGTGGACAAGTAATCCCGCCACCCGCTGGAATTACAGAACCCGTGTTATTCGATAGGCGAAGCGGTAGTAACACCACTTCCGATAAAATCCAACAAATCGTTACAGGCAATTAACAAGCTGCGTTTAGTATAAACTACGGGAAGTGCTGATTTGGGTTACTCCTTTTTCGTCATAAAACAATCCGCGTCAATTCCATTGTATTTCATGTAATCAGTTCCCCACCTGCACATTGCATCTAAAATCGGCTTTATACTTTTGCCTAATTCGGATAGCCGATACTCCACCTTAGGAGGGACAACGGGGTAGACGGTTCGTATAACCAAATTGTCTTCTTCAAGCTCGCGGAGTTGTTGCGTGAGCATTTTTTGTGTCGCTTGCGGTACAAGCCGCCGCAGTTCGCCAAAACGCCGCGTGTTATCAACTAAGTGCCACAAAAGCAGAGCCTTATACTTTCCGCCAATCATATCCAAGGTTGCGACGACCGGACAGTTAACTCGACCACAATCTGGGATCATTTGACCCTCCAATAGTTTCTTTTTAGTAACTATACCACATTAAAGTGCGTACTTGTAATAATTCTTAATTGTGTTATTATTGCACCATAAGGGCTTGACGTCGTCAAGTCAAAAGTTCTGAAAGGAGGTGAAACGAAATGATACAAGACGGAAGTTGCACAAATCCTTATTGCAAATGTCCTAATTGCAAATGTGACCCTTGCGAGTGTACCACAGACAAACCATGCTCTTGCAATTGCGATTTACACGAAAGGCAGAAATAGGTCGTTCATGCCAAAAATCAAGCCTATCTAACGGAAAGGCTTGATTTTTGGTGGCTTCGCACCACCTAAACCCAAACCCAGAGCGGCTTCAATATCCGCAATGGTAACAGTTGCTTCATCTATTTTACTGTAGTTGTGCTGGTTGCCTTCCATTTTCCGTAAAAACAGCATGATTTCACCAATGCCGTTCTCCGCTAAAACCCTAAGCGCCGCTTTCACTTCATGTTGGTTTATACTACCCAGCAGCAAGTTGCGAGGTATGAACCCGACGGGAAATCAATGAGCTGATAGATTGGGAGATGTTCCGTAGTCATATAGAAAACGCCATCCGCAAGTATCCAAACATCAAACTTCATGTCTGTGCCCGTGCTTCGCGTAACACTCCCCTTACAGATGACGACAAAGCCCAAAACAGAGCCATAGCCCGCACCCGTGCCAGAATTGAACACATCTTTGGATATATGAGCCGATTTATGAATGGAATCACCAGTAGGGTTCATGGGACTGAACGTGTAACACGT
>WREQ01000040.1 GCA_009779255.1 Dehalococcoidia bacterium | reverse complement strand
GTCCAGCGATATCATCAGCTACAGGCAGGGTGGAGTTGGCGACAGCTACCAGACAAAGGTGAAAAAGGGCAATACGTACGTTCTGGTGCTAATCTATTCCAATAGCCTTGACCAGTATATGGCAACCTCGTTTGAAGACAGCGTGTTCATGGTTGACGGAAAGAACAAGTTGATGTCTCTGTCAGCTCAACCATGTTGCGCCAGATACGATGGTATAGACCTGAGCATTCTGATTGAAGATGTGCGCCAGGACAGGATTGATAATGCAGTGTGGTACGAATGGTATCAGGATATCCGGAAGACATGGGATTAGTCTGGGTGACAATCTCCTCCCGGTAATTGCAGGCTTGACTTGCAATCCAGTGCGATGCATATGTTCAAAGGAGCTTGTCAATTGACAAGCTCCTTTCTTTAATTTTCATCGCGTCACCCGTGGCTTACCCTAAACACTTCTCCCTTTGACAGAAATGGAGACCTTGCCCGCAGGCAGGTAAAAATCCATGCTGGAGGAACGAGCCTGCGAGTGACGAAGCATCCGGTGGGGTGGCGGATGGTTACGTCTCCCCGCCACCAGATCCTTCGGTCGCTGCGCTCCCTCCAGGATGGACTTGACCATAGCATCTGGAGGGGTGGTGAATGATTACGTCTCCCCGCCACCAGATCCTTCGGTCGTTGCACTCCCTCCAGGATGGACTTGGTCATAGCATCCGGTGGGGTGGTGGATGGTTACTCCCCGCCACCAGATCCTTCAGTCGCTGCGCTCCCTCCAGGATGGACTTGGTCATAAATCCATGCTGGAGGAACGAGCCTGCGAGTGACGAAGCATCCGGTGGGGTGGTGGATGGTTGCTCCCCGCCACCAGATCCTTCGGTCGCTGCGCTCCCTCCAGGATGGACTTGTGCGTAAATCCATGCTGGAGGAACGAGCCTGCGAGTGACGAAGCATCCGGAGGAGGTGGATGGTTACTCCCCGCCACCAGATCCTTTGGTCGCTACGCTCCCTCCAGGATGGACTTGTACGAAACTGAAAACTGATTACTTTCGGCCTTGTGTCACCCACCCCTTGCACAGGCGCACCGCCTTGACGCTCCATGCCGCGGCTGTTACCATAAACGCGGAGGGACGCATGTCATTCTTTTCTCAACTCAACGAGGCGATAAAGAGCAACCACTCGCTCCTGTGTGTCGGACTCGACCCAGACCCCACCCTCATGCCCACCGGTATCGGCATACTCGATTTCAACAAGTCCATCATCGATGCCACCAAGGACCTCGTATGCGCCTACAAGCCCAATCTGGCTTTCTATGAAGCGGAGGGAGCGCGGGGCTGGGAGGCGCTCAAGCACACTATCGCCTACATCCCGAAACACATCCCGGTGATTGCCGATGCCAAGCGCGGCGACATCGGCAACACCGCCAGAGCCTACGCCAAGGCCGTTTTTGAGGAGCTGGGGGCGGGCGCCGTAACCGTCAACCCTTACCTAGGGTTCGACACCATCGAACCGTTCCTCGACTACGGGGACAAGGGGGTTTTCATCCTCTGCCGCACATCTAACAAAGGCTCCGCCGATTTCCAGAGCCTCACCGTAGAGTTCAACGGCAGACAGATGCCTCTCTACCAAGCGGTTGCCGAAAGAGCTGATAAAGAAAACCGGAACGGCAACATCGGGATGGTGATTGGCGCCACCTGCCCCGAAGAACTCAACGCCATGCGCCAGGCGCATCCAGACTTACCCTTTCTCATACCTGGGGTAGGAGCGCAGGGAGGAGACCTCAGACTGGCCGTTGAGTATGGAGCGGACCAGCGCGGGGCTGGCATTATCATCAATTCCTCCCGACAGATTTTGTATGCCTCGCGCGGGGCGGACTTCGCGCAGGCCGCCCGTTCTGCGGCTTTGGAACTGCGCGACGCGATTAACGCATGCCGCCGGATATAGACGCGGATGGTTATTGATTTCCGCCTGAACGATACACTGCGCCTCAAAAAGCCCCACCCCTGCGGCGGCTTTGAATGGCAGGTAACACGCCTGGGCGCCGACATCGGAATCAAATGCAAAACCTGCGGCCGCTATCAGCTGATGCCCCGCTCCGAGCTTGAGCACCGCATGAAAGGCGCGCCGGTTCACGAAGAATAACTCACGTCCCGTCACTTGAACAAGCATATGGTATAATCGGACGCATACACTGCCTTGACAACCATATCATAGCTATGTCAGAGCCACGCGAGGTATTAGAAACACTTTTGTTCTCTTGTTATAGGTAAATGGACATGTCTCCGCAAAAATTATTTGGGTACATCCTGCTAAGCATTGTTGCTGCGGTAGCAACCTGTCTTGCGGCAATGTGGTTGATTAGCCTCAGCCCAAGCAGTGAAGTGCATTCTCAAATAATGGATGCGATTCTTTTCTTCAGTGCTGCCATAGTTTTCGTGATAGTATTGTGTACATGCATAATCTACCAGCGCATTGGCAGTTTGAAAAATACTAATCACTCGAAAGACTGAAGTTTTTGAGTGGTACCACGCTCAACTACAAATCACAGGCGGGGGCTAGTTGATGCCTCTACCTGGGATTTAAAAACGATCGTTTCTCCCCACTGATAATCTACACCAGGATGTCCATTTATCAAAAAAGCAGCTTTTAAGTCGCATACGTGTCAGTCAGCAAGGTGTAGCCAAGTAGAAAAAGAAAGGGAGGACGAATGTCCTCCCTTGTTCACAATCACGTAACGGGCAGTCTATATATCGAGGTTCTTCACACTCGTCGCGTGCGCCTGTATGAAGTTTTTGCGCGGCAGGACTTCATCGCCCATCAGCATACTGAAGATGTTGTCGGCGTGGGCGGCATCCTCCACGCTTACCTGCAGAAGAGTGCGGGTGGTTGGATTCATGGTGGTTTCCCATAGCTGCTCGGCTGACATCTCGCCCAGACCCTTGTAGCGCTGCACCTCGGTCTTCCTGCCGCTGCCTTTGACTCTGGAGAGTACGCTGTCCTTCTCGGCGTCAGAATAGACCCAGTGCTCTTCCTTGCCGGCTTTGATGCGATACAGCGGCGGCTGGGCGATGTAAAGATGTCCGCTGTTGATAAGTTCGACCATGTGGCGGAAGAAGAATGTCAGCAAAAGGGTGCGTATGTGCGCCCCGTCCACATCGGCGTCCGTCATCAGCACAATTCGGTGATAGCGCAGCTTCGACAGGTCAAACTCGGTGTCGATGGATGTTCCCATGGCGGTGATCAGGGCGCGGATTTCCTCGTGCGCCAGCATTTTGTCAGGAGAGGCCTTTTCCACGTTCAGAATCTTGCCGCGTAGCGGCAGGATGGCCTGGAAGCGGCGGTTGCGCCCCTGCTTGGCAGAGCCGCCAGCGGAGTCTCCCTCGACAAGGTACAACTCGCACAGCGAGGGGTCTTTTTCCGAACAGTCGGCCAGCTTGCCGGGCAGGGTGCCGGTATCCAGCGCCCCTTTGCGAATCACCAGGTCACGCGCCTTGCGGGCCGCCTCGCGGGCTTTGGAGGCGGTGATGCATTTGTCGAGTATCTTTTTGGCGTCGTCTGGGTGCTCCTCCAGATAGAGGGACAGCCCGTCGCCGACAATTGATTCCACGATGGCCTTGACCTCAATATTGCCCAACTTGCCCTTGGTCTGTCCCTCAAACTGCGGGTCGGACAGTTTGACGCTGACGACAGCGGTAAGCCCTTCGCGGACGTCGTCGCCCACTAGGTTGGGGTCGTCGTCCTTGAGGAACTTGTTCTTGTGGGCATAGTCGTTGAGAACACGCGTCAGCGCCGAGCGGAAACCGGTGAGATGAGTGCCGCCGTCTATGGTGTTGACGCAGTTGGCGAAAGCCAGTGTGTTGTCGGTATAGCCGTTGTTGTACTGAATGGCTGCTTCCACGATGATGCGGTTGGCCGCGCGTGTCATGTATATGGGGTGAGGATGAACAAGGGTCTTGTTGCGATTGAGCCGGCGCACGAATCCGGTAATACCGCCCTCGAAATAGCAGGTCTGCTCCTCGTTGTGGCGATGGTCGATGAAAGAGATTTCCAGCCCGCGGTTGAGGTAGGCCATCTCGCGGATGCGTTCGGCAAGGGTGTCGAAGTCGTATTCCATTTCGGTGAAGACTTCTTTGTCGGCCAGAAAGCTGGTTGTGGTGCCGGTGTCGTCCGCCTTGCCGGCTTCTTTGACTGGGGCAACCGGTACACCACGACGATATTCCTGCTCGTAGCGTTTGCCCCCGCGCCTGACGGTCACCTTCATCCATTCGGAGAGGGCGTTGACCACCGAGGCGCCGACGCCGTGCAGACCGCCGGAAACCGAGTAAGCCTTGCCGCCGAACTTGCCGCCGGCGTGCAGAACGGTCATGACGGTTTGCAGGGCGGAAACGTTGGTGGTTGGGTGAACTTCGACAGGGATGCCGCGGCCGTTGTCCTCAATGGTGACCACGTTGTCTTCTGAAATAGAGATAGTGATGCGGTCGCAGATGCCGGACATGGCTTCGTCGACGGAGTTGTAGGCAATTTCGTAAACCAGATGGTGCAGACCCCGCTGGTCTGTGGAGCCGATGTACATGCCAGGGCGCTTGCGGACGGCTTCAAGCCCTTCCAGCACCTGAATATCGGCCGCCGAATACTTAGCGGCCTGGGCTTCTTTTTCTTTGTTCTGTTCTTCTTGTGCCATATTGAATCCTATCTATCCGCGGGGGATTTTTCAGGGGGGCGGGGCGCTGACAAAACGCCACGGCGCAGGCGGGACGGGATGCGGCTTTCAGGGGATTTCATTTGCGTTAATTATAACACAGGGCAGGCATGTAACAAAAACAAATGGTCGCTCTGTCCTGTGCTTCCAGCCGGAGATTTCAGATTTTGGTTCAGAAGGGGCGATTCGTGATACAGGCCGCTCTATGTTGTACCAGTTGTAGGCATGGAAGCATGTGTCTGCGTGGCACCGATCGGCAAACGTCTTTTACGTTACGCAAGCCATGCACCAGGGGCGCAAGGTTTACCCTGCATACTTGCAGGAGGGAATCATAGCTATACTTGCTTTTTTATATCACCTGATACCTGTGAAGAACAAGACGCAATTTGCTCCAATGTTTCTAACATGTCTAAATTGCATCGCTTAGTAACGGAAATATCTGCTGCCATCTTTGCAAATACCAGAATCAAGAGAGCAGCATTGGACACTGTAATGAACGAACCAATGAAGAGGATAACAAAGACCCCGGTGTCGCCCAATGAACTTATATAAGCGAGCCATATTCCGACAACAATCCCCACAACCCACAAAACACCCGCGAAAGCCCACAAAATATCTGTCAGAGCCCCGCCTCTTCGGTATCCCCGGTTTTTAATCTTTTGAAGTTTTTCGTATTCACTCATTTGTGGCATGTACGGCATTCCTTATGGTTTCAAAATTTGGATACAGATTGCATCCAGCGAGCATCCTAACTCAAGTGACCGATTGTTGTCAATATAAGTCTATCATTATCTATTTGTGCCTAAATAATATCCGCATTGTACCATCGTCTCAAACAGGGAATAGGTGGTGGCATAATGCCAAGAAGAAACGTAACAGCACAGCCTGCCCAGAAAATAGAACGCATATTTTTGAGCTTTACGGAGGCGCAGGAATTTTTAAACATAAGCCACCAGACACTATATAAACTGATGGCCGAAGGGCTGGAATCACATAAAATCGGAAAGAAGCGGGTGTTTTTGAAGGAAGACTTGGTTAATTGGATAAAGACCCACTAAGCAAGTTGATTTCACCCTCAATCTCCTCCCGTCGGTTATAAACTCTATCGTGCCGCCGTGGTCGGTGCGGTAAACACCAGCTGAATGCTAAAACGTACAGTTTACCGGAATCTCGCGGGGGGAGGGCTTTATCCATTCTCTTACATGCTTAGGAGAGTATCTCCTTCACTCGCCCTACTTGTCCGCTGGTCAGCCGCACCTTTATGCCGTGGGGATGGGTGGGGGAATTAGTCAGGATGTCCTTGACGACGCCCTCGGTCAACTTGCCGGTGGGCTGGTCGGCCTTGAGCACGATGGCCACCTTCAGGCCGGGCTTGATAATGGAGCGGGCGTTGCCGTTCATGGTATAAACACTTCAATGGAGCTAGCCATCCTTATTTTCCCCGGCTTTGATAACTGCTAGCAGGCGGCCGAGTAGCGGCGGCAGGTCGCGTGTAATTATGTTATAGACAATGTGCATGTCGATGTCCATGTAGCCGTTGTGCCACCTAGTCCCCGTTGGCGGCTTGGGGCAATAAAAAAACCTCCGTTGTAAGGAGGCTGCAAACCTTCCTTTCCACTTTGTAAGCGGCCTATCGTTTCCCTTGCGGGATGGCTTTGGCACCTTAAAGAAAGCTCAAGGTTGCCGGGTGGGTCGCCGGGCCATGTCCCTCGCCACCGCTCTTGATAGCATATTAGATTTTTAATAGTTCTTTTATAATCATAACACGTCCGGCTGAGGAGTTCAAGTTTTACAACGCGCTGGCGCAAAGTTTGTAGAAATCCGACTGTTCATTTGCAAACCAAAAGTATTGACAAAGTCGGGGGGAGGTAGAATACAATAGATGCTACCTGAATACGTTGTAGGAGTTTTGCATGAGTCCTGGCCGTTTCAGAAAATGTAACCATTGTGATGTAAGCACATGAATGATCTTGGACTGAGTATTCCCGTAATCCTGTCTCAAATACTCTCTTTTTCGCTTCTCATTTTTCTCGTTGTACTAGTGGTTGTGACAGTGTACAAGCTTACATGCAAAAACAGTCGCGAAAAGACTCCTCCAGATGCACCAGATTGACTAAACAGAGCTAACGGAAAGCACGGTCTATGCTTCGTTTTGTTATCATATCAAGTGAGGAACTGCTGTTGTGAAACTTACCCAAAAAGTGAAAGGCATTTTTAGCATTAACAAACATATGAACAAACTTACAGTTGTCGTCTCGGTTTTGCTGATAACCTCTCTGTGCAGCATGTCGAGTTGCGGACCAAATAGAGATCGAAGAATAACGGATTACTATGGAGAATATACC
>WREQ01000039.1 GCA_009779255.1 Dehalococcoidia bacterium | reverse complement strand
GTCAAGTCAGCATGGCCTTTATACCCTGGGCTACACACACGCTACAATGGGTGGTACAATGGGTAGCAACAACGCGAGTTGAAGCCAATCCCTCAAAACCATCCTCAGTACAGATTGCAGGCTGAAACCCGCCTGCATGAAGTCGGAGTTGCTAGTAAACGCAAATCAGCATGTTGCGTTGAATACGTTCTCGGGCCTTGTACACACCGCCCGTCACGTCATGAAAGCCGGTAATACCTGAAGTCGATGTGCTAACCCGCAAGGGAGGCAGTCGCCGAGGGTAGGACTGGTGATTGGGACGAAGTCGTAACAAGGTAGCCGTAGCGGAAGCTGCGGCTGGATCACCTCCTTTCTAGGGAGACATCCGTCTTTGGCGGACAATCCCAGGTCGAACTCCGAGCAATCGGAGACGAAACTGAATTTCTGAAAAAATCTTCCTTCCGCTATCCAGAGGTTAAGGTGAATTTGTATAGAGAGCATGATGAAACATCGCACATTGCGTCTGGTTTCCACGCTGTTCATGGTAATGGCTTGGGTGACAGGCGCGGCCATTGCGTTTCTCGCCGTTCTCGTTGGGATTAACGCTGCCGCTGTTTTAATCGCTGCCGGCATCATGCTGGGCGGCTTTATTCTGGCCGCTTTTTCTGTTATCATATTGCTTACGGTGTCACGGTTGATTTTGTTGCTCATAGACGTTGAACAGAGTCTGGCCGATATAGCCGGCAAAACCGCAAACAGGGGCGATTAGCTCAGCTGGTTAGAGCACAGTCCTGATAAGACTGGGGTCTGAAGTTCGAATCTTCAATCGCCCACCATTCCTTCTGAAATCCGAACACCGTTACACAGTAGCGGATCTCCGCCGAATGGTGGTTCTTCTGTGCTTTCCAGCATTTCTATGTGGGAAACCTGCTGACCACCCTTTACGTTGAAGTAAATCACAATCTTGTCGTCATAGACGTAGACGGAGTTAATCAGCACATCAACTATGCGCTGCTGGAAGTCTTCGTCCGCAAGTTCCCCACGGCAGAATAATTTTAGCCAGGTGATAAGCTTGCGGATGAGTGATGTTATCCGTACAATCATTCCCAGTCCAGGAAAATCCGCTGTGGCGTCCACATCAAACGTAACCACTATGTCGCGTGTGGTATTAGGGGCGAGGCCGCTTACAGTAAGAGTCCTTCCATCAGCAGAGAGCGCGGCAACCATAGGATGCGTCAGGCAGACAGCAGTCCGGCGTGGTCGCTCAGCCATTTTCGCTGCTCGCGCCAGTCCGGGCAATATTTTTGCACAAGCCTCCAGAAGGCTGGCGCGTGATTCATCTCTTCCAGATGGCATAGTTCGTGTATGACCACATATTCGATGGCTTCTGGCTTGGCCATGATTAATTTCCAGTTGAGGCTTATGCCGCCGCGCGGCGAACAGCTGCCCCAGCGGGTGCGTGCCGAGCTGATGCGCAGCCCGCTGCAGTTCACTCCCATGTGCCGATTGAGCCTCCAGACAAGCTCATTAAGATAAACCCGTGATTGTGCTTTAAGCCATGTTTCGGCGGCCGTCTTAGCGTCAAGCCCCGCCGGCAGGCGGAGTAGCAATATGTCACCGGCGGCTGTGGCCTGTGGTGTGGCGTCATCGCTCTTAACGCATACCAGCGCGAGCTTGCGTCCCAGGTAATGCACGCTGTCGTCGTCGCAGGCGGAAATGCGCCGGTTGTTTTCAATGTGCTGCAATTTGCGCAGTATCCAGCTCTGTTTGCTTTTTATCAATGCTTCGGCGAAGGAACGTGGATATGCCGCTGGAATAATCACGCGCAGCTCGCTTTCCGGCCGGATTTCGAGGCGGGCATGGCGCGCCGCGCGGCTTCGCACCAGCACATATGGCACGTTGTGTCCGTTGAACTTGGCGAGGCAGTTTTCAGTATCTGCCGGGCGCCTGCTTTTGCGAATCATGTGAAAGTATATCCTTTTGGGTGAAAGTAAGTCCATATAAAAGGCGAATGGCGGTGCCGTAAGTCCCTCCCTGAAATTTGTGTTGTCATCGTCACAGCCGGAATGCTATCCTGTTAGTGTGTCAGATACTATCGCGGGACGCCAGCCGGTGCTTGAGGCGCTACGCTCCGGGCGGTCCATCAATCGTATTGTAATTGACCGGGCTGCCCAAAGGAACGGCGTGCTGGCGGAGCTAATCTCCTTGGCGCGTCAGCGTAAGGTTCCGTTCGAGTTCGTCGATGCGTCCGCTCTGAACCGGTTGTCAGGCATATCTTCGCATCAGGGGGTGGTGGCAACCGTAGCCGCCGCTCGGTACATCGGCATTGACGATCTGCTTGAGCTTTCGCGCAAACGGGGGGAGGTGCCGCTGTATGCCGTCATCGACGGATTGGAAGACCCCCATAATCTGGGAGCCATCCTGCGCAGCGCGGATGCGGCTGGGATACACGGTCTTATCATTCGCAACCGCCGCGAGGTCGGCGTCACGCCGGTGGTGGCCAAATCCTCGGCGGGGGCTGTCGAATACGTGCCGGTGGCGCGCGTTGCCAACATTGCGCAGACGCTGGAGACGCTTAAAAAATTCGGGGTGTGGATTGTGGGCATTGAGGCTGAAGGCAAGACGCCTTTTACCGCCGTGGATTTCACCCTGCCGACGGCCATTGTCATTGGAGGGGAAGGCGCTGGCATTGCGGAACTGGTGCGCAAAAAATGCGATACCCTGGCCGCCATTCCTATGCGTGGCAAAGTCAGTTCTCTCAATGCCTCGGTGGCGGCGGCGCTGGTGATGTACGAGGCTTTTCGCCAGCGGGCGGCCCACTGATAACCGCTTTCGGCATGACCTGAAATATGAGCATCGAAATCATTGAAGAAAGCCTCAAAAACCTGCGGGATTATTACGCTCCGCGGCGAAACCTCTTGGAATGGCCGTGCGTATTCATGTTGCCAGGCTGGCTGGAGGCGTGGTGGCATAGCTTCGGGGATGGGTATCGTCCCATGGTCGCGGTAATCCTGGAAGATGGTGCTCCGATAGGCATCGCTCCCCTGAAAATCAAAGACGGCGCGGCCTATTTTATCGGCGATAACTCTGTCTGCGATTATCTTGATTTCATAACAGTTCCCGGCAAGGAGCAGCTGTTTTCACGGGAGCTACTGGATTATCTGCGCTCGATGCCGGAGATTGATTCAGTCGTGTTGGAGACGCTCAGGCCGGATTCCGTTGCGCTGGGCGCTTTTATTGGGGAAGCACAGGCGCTGGGATTGCGTACAGCCTGCGAGCCGATAGATGTGTCTTACGAGATGGCGCTGCCTGCGAACTGGGACGATTATCTGCTTTCGTTGGAGGGGGCGCAGCGTCGCGATTTTGACCGCAAACTGCGTCAGCTGGAGGCTGTGGCAGAGGTGCGCTTCAATGTCCTGCACGACGGCGAAATTGAAGACTGCCATTTAGAGACGCTGTTTAGCATGATGGCGAACAGCCGCGGCGACAAAGCCAAATTTCTCACCGCGCCAATGCAGTCCTATTTCCGCTCGCTGGCCTCTCACCTTGCGTCGTATGGTGTGTTACGGCTGGGCTTCCTTGATGTCGGTGTAGCGCGTGCCGCTGCTGTGCTGTATTTTGAGTATGGGGACGGCTTTTTTCTCTACAACAGCGGCTACGAACAGGGCTACGCGCCGCGCAGCGTCGGGCTGCTGTCCAAGCTGCTTAGCATCCGCCATGCCGTGGAAAGCGGCAAAAATAGATATGATTTTTTGAAAGGGGCGGAGCCGTACAAGGACAGGATGGGAGGCCGACCGGTCGAATTATACTGTTGTTCGATTTCGCTGCGATAATTTACGTGAGGCGCTGTGATGGCTAAACTTAAAGCTGACGTATTGGTAATCATGCCGCATCCCGACGATGCCGAGTTTGGCTGCGCTGGCACGGTGGCACGCTGGGCGCGGGAGGGCAAACATATCGTTTACGTGCTGCTGACAGACGGTGATAAGGGTACGTCCGACCGTAGCCTGCCGTCTGCAGAGCTGGCGGTCTTGCGGCGCAAAGAGCAGGAAGCGGCGGCCGCGGTGTTGGGGGTGAGAGAGGTTGTTTTTCTTGGCTATCCGGATCAGGGGCTGGAGGATACGCTTGAACTGCGTAAGGATGTTGTATACCAGATACGTCTTTTTCAACCTGACACGGTGGTTACGCTTGATCCATACCGCCGCTACATCTGGCATCGCGACCATCGCATTGCTGGGCAGGTAGTGCTGGACGCCGTATTTCCCTATGCCCGCGACCATTTGGCCTATCCTGATTTGCTGGAGGAAGGATTGGAGCCGTGGAAGGTCAGGGAAATGTATTTTACCGCCAGCGATGACGTTAATTGTCGTATTGACATAACGGATACATTTGGCCTAAAGATGCAGGCGCTGGCCTGCCATGGTAGCCAAGTGGGCGGGCGCGTCCCCGAAGTGGAAAAAAGTTTGCGCAGGCGTGCCGAAGATGCGGCTGGAGGAACGCCGTTCAAACTGGCCGAGTGTTTTCACCACATTGAGATACCGGGGTAAGCGGTGGCGGAATCTAAAAACCAATAGCTACCCGCCTTGTGTTTGACGCGGAAGGCCGGTATTACCTATAATGGGGGACCGTTGCACAGACGGTTTATGCCCGAGTGGCGCAACGGTAGCGCAACCGACTTGTAATCGGTAGGTTAGCGGGTTCGAGTCCCCTCTCGGGCTTATGGCTGACTATGCACTTGGAGAGGTGCCGGAGTGGTTAATCGGAACAGACTGTAAATCTGTCGCCCTAAGGGCTTCACTGGTTCGAATCCAGTCCTCTCCACCATGAGACCTAGGCGGATGTATGTAGCAGGATAATCAGACCTTTTGTTGATGGGAAACGTAATGGATGCGGTTGCTATTAAACAACAGCTACTGAGATTTAGAGGCGCCAGAGGTACTTTGTTATTGGTTGTTGTCTTTACGACAGTCAACTTGTTTCTAGCTGCCTTTGGCACCAGTTTTTATATGCTCTTTTCCGCGACAGTCCCGCAGATATTCTTAGGACTCGGACTAGGTCTTGCTGATGAATTCCAAAACAATATTTTTTTGATTGCCGGCGCGACAGCGGCATTTGCTGGTGTTTTTCTGTATCTCTTGTGCTGGTCTTTGGCCAATCGTTACCGTGTATTTATCTTATTCGCGTTAGTTCTGTTTAGTATTGATACTTTGGTGTGCGTTGCGTTCGTTTTTATCGGCGGGTTCGATCTGTGGTACTTGGTGGAAATTGCTTTTCATGTGTGGATTTTATTTGGCTTGGTTAATGGTGTAATAGCTTGGGCAAAACTGCGCGACGTGAATCCGGATGATCTAAGTGCTGTAATGAAAGAAATGGCTAACAAACCAAGGGGCGTTTGATTGTAGGCTGTAATGGCGTTATGTGATACGCACATGCAGTTATAGAAACTTGGAGAGAATGGCTCATGTATTGTTCTAGTTGTGGCACTCAACTTCCGAAAAATGCATCATTTTGTAGTCAGTGCGGGGTGTCTGTAGGGGATGTCGACGCATCTCAGTCTGCGCTAGCATCAGCGCAGCAATACAGCGATGTCGTAGCGACGCACCTATATGAGGGGAAAAAGCAAGTAGATGCGTTGTCGTTAGCGCTGACAATAGTCGGTTTGGTACTGGCTCCTATGGTTCCTATTGCGCTTATATGCTCCATCATAGGGCTTGTCGTCGCAAATCGCCGAAAGGAAACCAATAATGTTACAGCCGCGATGGTGATTGGTATCATAGGTATCGTGATCACAGGCTTAATGCTGTTGTATTTACTTTTCATTGTCGTTGTGTTGCGGGTATCTAACATAGGTTATTTATAATAGTTGCCTTCTAGTATAGGGCGGAAAAAGGGTAATTTCGGAGTCTTCCGGGTTGCTTGCCCTGAAGTGTTACGATTGAATGTTCGCATGCCATATATCTGCAGGTGCTTCTGTCAAGCCCCCGATAATTGGTCCAGTATTTAAGTTAGTCTTAGCCGTGATTAAACAACCATCACGGCCAGCTTTTTCTTCTCATCAGATACGAGTACAACATTCCAGATTGACTGACGCATTGTTTGCGTCATTTCCAAGTCATCAAAGGTATAACTCTGAGGTGTCGGCGTTTCTCCCCCCAGCGCTTTGAAAAAGCTATAGCTTTAGATTATTTCATTCCATGAGAGTGCCATTGATTAACCACGAGCTTAATGTCGCCGGCGTTTTAATCATGGTGGCTGCGGGATATCCTTCAACCCTTATCTTTCTTGTCTCCCTTGAACGAGTCGCCCACGCTTTTGCCGAACTGCTCGGCGGCCTTGCCCACGTCGCGGAAGCCGGCTTTCACCTCGTCATCCTTGAAGCGCCCCGCGAAGGTTTTGGCCGAGTCGGCGGTGGCCTTGCCGAAATCGCGCGCCTTGGTTTTTAACTCTGGGTCGTTGAAAATTTTTCCCAGCGCCGCGCCGAAAGATTCAAATATCTTCCCGAAATTTTCAAGCGGGTTGCCCTGCGGATTGTCTTCGGGGTTGTCCTGCTGCTCGCTCTCCGCGATGACGCTCAGTGCCTGTGTTTCTGCCTGTGTCTCGTTATTTTGTTCAGTATCTGACATAATATTTAACCTCCTTGTCGCTTCCTTAATTTTATGCGCTTTGTGCGTTGCGCGCAACCGCTTGTACTTATTCAGGTGATTAGTGACGCTTGGATGGAAGCGATCAGCTATCAGTTATCAGTTGTCAGTTATCAGTGGCGAGTTGTGAGTTTGGAGTGATGAGTCTCGTGCAAGTCCATCCTGGAGGGAGCGTAGCGACCGAAGGATCTGGAGGCGGGGAGCAACCATTCACCTCCCCACCGGATGCTTCGTTACTCGCAGGCTCGCTCCTCCAGCATGGATTTACGACCAAGTCCGTCCTGGAGGGAGCGCAGCGACCGAAGGATCTGGTGGCAGGGAGCAACCATCCACCGCCCCACCAGATGCTTCGTCACTCGCAAGCTCGTTCCTCCAGCATGGATTTATGACCAAGTCCATCCTGGAGGGAGTGAAGCGACCGAAGGATCTGGTGGGGAGGTGCCAGTTACTACTCCCCGCCTCCTCCGGATGCTTCGTTACTCGCAGGCTCGCTCCTCCAGCATGGATTT
>WREQ01000038.1 GCA_009779255.1 Dehalococcoidia bacterium | reverse complement strand
TAGGTGATGTCCAAATATACAAATATTACGGCTCTTTTAATGGATATGTTGCCATCATGTTTAACGACGGTGCTAGACAATCGCTTGGACAAGAAATCGTTGCAGGTGTGACAATAAACTACATGGACAGCAGGAGAATTTCGGTGTGGAATGCCGGAAATTTTTACAGCTTGCAGGAAGCTTATGACAGCGGTTTCCTGACCAAAAGCAATATTCGTGTAATCGCTGGAGCGCAAAACAAGTAAGAAATAGAAAAATCAAAGAAGGAGTCTCCCCCACGTGGGGGAGACTCCTTCTTTTTCTCGCATGGTATGTTAGCCCAGGCTACGCCGAGATAACCTGCTTTACCTCGGGGATTTCCTGCTTGAGCACACGCTCGATGCCGTTTTTGAGGGTCATCTGCGACATGGGGCAGCCGGCGCAGCGGCCGACCAGCTTTACCTTTACGATGCCGTTGGTCACGTCCACTAACTCAACGTTGCCGCCGTCTGCGACCAGTGCGGGACGGACCTTGTCTAGGGCAGCCTCAACTTTTTCCTTGAGGGTAGTATCAGCCATGCTATCTCCTTCTGAGTTGGCACCCTGGGTCTCCGGCGGATGGCAGATGCGGCGTTGCTCGGGGGAACAACTTCCGGGGTCTCTGCCGCCAAGATTTTCAGGGTGAGAACAGTGGATTTCTCCGTTCATTTTTATGACAACTCCTATCTGAAGAGATTATCACAGGCGCTTTTGACTGTCAATTCATCAAAGGTGGACTTTGAGTTACGGGTTGTGAGGTATGAGTTTTAGGTTGGGAGCGTGATGAAATAGTGAGGGAATCTTGGGCTCGCTGAAAACACATCTCTTTGCCATGTATTCCGATTTTGGTGTCACTGGCCACATGAACTGGTAGCTCGGCCGTATAAGCTCAAATAGTGGGCTTACACAGCCTGTTGACAAAGCGTTTTTCGGCATGTTACTGTCTGTGTATAGCGTGAAAGAGCATTAGCAAAATATTCACAGGCGAGGTGTTGCAGGCGGGCTTTCTTATGATGAATAAGATGCAAAAACGCAGAGAACCTTCAGCAACCAGTATTGTCCGTGTTGTTTCGACGGCACGGGTGTCTGGTTGCTTTATTGTTTTTAGGGGGAAAGCAAAAGGGCAATATTGACATGAAAAAGTTAAAACTGATTGCTTTACTATCGTTGATTGCGCTCACATCTACTGTGATGGTGGCGTGCAACAATACCGATAATAACAATGGGTCGCCAAACCCAACGACGGAAACGTGCAAAAACAATGACGAAGGGCAAATACCTGACCCGGGTGGCGAGTTTACATACGATATAGTTATCGTGATGTTGACTGATGAAGCATCAGCCCGGGACAAAACATGGGCACCCGCTGACTTTCCAAAGTTCGCATTTTCACAAATAGAAAACAAAGAACTGACAGGCTCTAAGCGCTATTTGATATTTCATTTGACAGAACCTAGCAGGGAAAATGTGCTTAGGGCAATTTATTATTTGAATACAAGACCGGAAATCTTTTCAGCTGAACCTAATGGGATAGGGTATCCTGGTTAATAAAGAGGAGGGGGAAATTGTCAAACCTCCATCATTTGGTACAATTATTAAGTTAGTCTTGGCCATTGTCACCCACTATGTTAATCCCATCCGGCAGACATGCTACGTCTTTCAAAGTGTTCTTCACTATGCCAAGGCATGACACCCAAGTGTTCAATATGTGTTGGACTCATACCCCGGCTTGTTTAATAGCGTGACGTGGAGTAAAATGGATAGCCAAATCAGCACGAAATTTCTAATTTTAACGCGTGAGAATAGCGGTGCACGATAAAGAAGAACAGGCGAGACTCATCCGTCAGTCAACACGGCGCGCCATCGACCTGGCGCTCGGAGGCCGCTGGCGGGAAGCCGTCGAAGTCAACAAGGGTATTCTGGAGACCTTCCCAAACGATGTCGATACACTGAATCGTCTGGGACGCGCCTATATTGAACTATGCGATTACGCCGAAGCCCGCGCGGCCTACGCCCGCTCCAGAGAGCTTGACCCATACAACTCCATCGCTGAGAAAAACCTGAAGCGCCTGGCGCATCTGGTTGACAGCGAAGGCTACAAGGTGGGGGATGGGGGCGGTAGGCTTGAGCCAAACTATTTCATTGAGGAAACCGGCAAGGCCGGTGTGGTAAGATTGCAGAAGCCGGGCGCCAGAGAGGTGCTGTCCCGTATGGTAGCGGGCGACAAGGTTGAACTGGCAGTCTCGGACGGTAGCCTCACGGTCAGGAACGGGGATGGAGCCGTGCTGGGGGTGGTGGATCCGCATCATGGTCAGCGCCTGATACGGCTGATGGCCGGCGGCAATCACTATGCTGCCTCCGTCACCTCCTCTTCAGAGGATTCGATTTCGGTAATTATCCGCGAGGTCTATCAGGATCCGTCGCAGGCAGGCCTACTTTCATTTCCTTCCAGGAGGCTGGATAACCAGCGTCCCGGCGCTGAGCGCCTGACGCACCGGCAGGGAGACTATGAGGAAGGGATTTCCGAAGAGACCGGCTACGGTGCGCTCTCCGAGGAGGAAGAGGCCGAACCAGAGAGCGTGGATGAAAGCGAGGAGGAGCCTGAGGATTCGGTGTAGGCGGAAGTGTCGCAATGGTGGGATGAATTTCAGAGGGTAGCTTATGACTTTAGGCAATGTCAGACCGGTAAAAATTGAGGAGGAAATGCGCTCGTCCTACTTGGACTACGCCATGAGCGTTATTGTTTCCCGCGCACTTCCGGACGTGCGCGACGGACTCAAGCCGGTGCACCGGCGTATTCTTTACGGCATGCGCGAACTGGGGCTGGCGCACAACACCCCGTACAAGAAGAGCGCCCGCGTGGTCGGCGACGTGCTGGGCAAGTATCACCCGCACGGCGATTCCTCGGTATACGATGCCATGGTGCGCATGGCGCAGGATTTTTCCATGCGTCACCCGCTGGTGGACGGTCAGGGAAACTTTGGCTCCATCGACGCCGACCCGCCGGCCGCCATGCGCTACACCGAATGCCGTCTTGCCGAGATTGCCGAGCAGCTATTGCTTGATATTGATAAAGACACGGTCGCATTCGTCCCTAACTTCGACGACTCGCTCAAGGAGCCGTCGGTGTTGCCTACGCGCTTTCCCAGCCTGCTGGTCAACGGCTCTTCAGGCATTGCCGTAGGCATGGCCACCAATATTCCTCCTCACAACTTGGGCGAACTGTGTGACGCTATCGCCCATCTAATCGACAATCACGAATGCACCGTCGACGACCTGATGAAGTATGTCAGGGGGCCGGATTTCCCCACCGGCGGCACGGTGCTGGGGGTGGAAGGCATCCGCTCGGCCTACGCCACCGGCCGCGGGCGTGTGGTGGTGCAGGCCAAGGCCTTTGTGGAGGACACGCCGGGTACTCAGCGCCAGCAGATTGTAGTCACCGAACTGCCCTATCAAGTTAACAAGGCGGCGCTCGTCGAGCGCATCGCCGAACTGGTCAAGGACAAGAAGGTCACTGGGATTGCGGAACTGCGCGATGAAAGCGACCGCCAAGGCATGCGCGTTGTGATGGAACTCAAGCGCGAAGCCCAGCCGCGTCAGATACTCAACAATCTGTACAAGCATACCCCGATGCAGAGCGCCTTCTTCGTCAACATGCTGGCGCTGGTCAACGGCCAGCCGCGCGTAATTTCGCTTAAAGAGGCGTTACAGTTCTTCATCAATTTCAGACACGAGGTCATCACCCGTCGCACCAAACACGAGTTGAAACTCGCCCGCGAGCGGGAGCACATACTGGACGGCCTCAAGATTGCCCTCGATAACCTGGACGAGGTGATTAAAACCATCCGCCAGGCAGCCAACGCCGAAGCCGCCCGCACTTCGTTGATGGAGCGCTTCCAGCTTTCCAAAATTCAGGCGCAGGCCATCCTTGACATGCAGCTGCGTCGCTTGGCCAATCTGGAGCGCAAACAGATACTGGATGAACTGGGGCAGATAAAGAAAACCATTGCCGATCTCGACAATCTGCTGGCAACTCCGGCGCGCATGTTCTCCCTGATTAAAGAAGAGACTAAAGCAATCGGCAGCAAGTTTGGCAACCCGCGCCTTACCGAGATTACGCGTCAGGAGTCGCTGGGCTTCTCGGAGGAGGATCTGATTGCCCACCAGGATATGGTGGTCACTCTGTCGGATCGTGGCTTCGTCAAACGCGTGCCAGCGGCAACTTACGCAGCGCAGCATCGCGGCGGACGCGGCATCAAGGCCGCCACCATCCGCGAAGAGGATGTTTCGCGCTTCCTGATTACTGCCGATACCCATGAAGCCATGCTGTTCTTTACTGACAGGGGGCGCGTTTTCTCCATCAAATGCCATGAAATACCGCTTGACCTGTCGCGGGTTGCCAAGGGTACGGCAGTTGTAAATCTGTTCCCCATCAATTCGGGGGAGAAGGTGACGGCTGTGGTGCCGGTGCGCGCCTTCCAGCCGGGCAAGTTCCTGGTGATGGCGACGGTTAATGGTGAAGCCAAGAAGGTGGCGCTGGATGCTTTCAGCTCGGTGCGCACTACCGGGTTGCTGGCGATGGACTTCGACAGCGGAGACGAGCTTGTCGGCGCGGTTATTGCCAGCGACGATAACGAAATCATCATGATTTCGAAGCGCGGCCAGTCAATTCGCTTCCCGGTGAAGGAGTTGCGTGATTCACTGCGCGCCTCCGGCGGTGTGGCCGGCTTCAAGATGATTGGTGATGACCAAGTGGTCAGCCTGGACGTGGTCAACCCAGATGGCTATCTGCTGGTGGTGACGGCGGGCGGCTACGGCAAAACCACGGCGCTCAGAGAGTATCCCGTTCAGCACCGCGCCGGCAGCGGCGTCAAGACATTTAACATTACCGACAAAACTGGCGTGGTGGTGGCGGCTACCTCGGTGGACGAACACAGTGAGGTAATGCTGATTTCGGAGAATGGCATCCTGACTCGCACTCCTGTGAAGGAAGCCGACCCGCGCAAGGGCATCACCACGCAGGGGCGCGCCACACAGGGGGTGCGTCTGATGCGCCTGGATGAAGGCGATACCCTAGTCGGGCTGACCTGCATCCGGGAGTATGAGGAGAACGCTTCTGGCAAGGAAAAACCGGCCAAGGCTGGGTAAACTCTCCGGTTCGGAATAAATAAGAGGCGGGTGCAAACCCGCCTCTTTGTTTTTATAAACTCCCCTGGTCTTACGGTCGGGGTATTATTGTCGCTATATAAACCTCCTCAACCATAAGCGCAGCATCGGTGTGAATGTCAGTAACGGTCCATCTACTGCTTCTTCTGGTTGAATCTTTTTATCTCGCGCGGCTCTACCGGCTCGCCGTGGGTAAGTCGTGCCGACAGATCGAGATACTCCGGCGGTAGGGTGGACAGGCGGTATTTGAGCAGGCTCATGAGGTGTGGGAAGGATTCCTGCAGGCGGCGGTTCTTGTCAATATTCGCGGTGGTGCCGCCGCCAATCCGGACAGTGGTACTCCCCGCGGTCATGGAGGCGAGTTGGCGGTCGAAGCTCATCGGTCCCCCCAGTTTTTCCATCTCCGCCTTAAGCCCTGTAATGCGCTCGCGCTGCTTATCTGAAAAATTGAACAGAGTTACACTCGAGAGGCGGCTGGTACCCATCCCCAGCCAGAGGGCGCAGGTGCCGCAGATGACCAGATTTTTCCCCTCCGCTGCATCAAGGCCTTCCCCGCTCAGGCCAATGGACGGTTGCACAAAGCCACAGACATCACAGCGGAATGTTCCGTTTGGCACTCCCTGTCGCTGACTTAAAGCATCCGGCTTTTTACGAAATAGATTCATGTTTATGTCCAAGATATATTACCACGTTAGGGAGATGCCGGCGCGTCTCACCCGTGCAGAGGTCTCTCTCGTTCTCTGATAATCTAATCCGGCAGGCGAGACGAGCGGTGGCGGTGAAGAGATGTCTCCTCCTTCTCTCATGCAGCCGTTATTCCCGACACCATTTCTCTTGCAGACCGCAGGCGTTGCAGCCCACCGTCCGGCAATCCGGAGTAAGCTCGCCGGAGATAGCTTTTTGAAACTCCTGCTTCAGAAACTCATTGGAAACGCCGATGTCAATATGCGCCCAAGGGAGAGGTTCATCAAGCGGCCTCTCGCGGGTGGCGTAGAACGCCGGGTCAACGCCTTCCTCCACCATGGCGGCCTGCCACAGCTCGAAATTGAAATGCTCGCTCCAGCCGTCGAAAACGGCGCCCGCTTTCCAGGCGCGGTAGATGGCCTTTCCCACCCTGCGGTCGCCTCTTGACATGACTGCCTCCAGCAGACTGACGCGGGTGTCGCTGTAGGAGAGTTTGACGCCGCGTCTGCCGATAGTGTTTCTGAGCATCTCGTGGCGGCGTGCCAGATTCGGCGCACTCTCCTGCGCTGCCCACTGGAATGGGGTGTGGGGTTTGGGTACAAAAGTGGATACGGTCAGGCGTATCTGTGGTGCGCGTCCGGGGGCGGAGCGTCCCTGCGCCTTCACCCGGCCGACCAAGTCGATGATGCCTTGGACGTCCTCGTCGGTTTCGGTTGGCAGCCCCAGCATGAAATAGAGCTTCAGGCCGGTCCAGCCGCGTTCGAAAGCCAACGCCGCTGTGGCCAGTATTTCCTCTTCGGGGATGTGCTTGTTGATCACCTTTTGCAGGCGCGGCGAGCCGGCCTCGACGGCGAAGGTAAGACCAGTTTTGCGCCGTCCGGGCAGGCCGTCCACCAGTTTGACGGCATGTGGGTCAAGATGCAGGCTGGGCAGCGATAGCGCCACCCGTTCGCCGTATCTGGCGGACAGATCGGCTACCAGCGTGTCAATCTGTGAATAATCACCGCTGGACAGTGACACCAGCGACACCTCGTCGTAGCCGGTGTTTTGCAGTATTTCTTCGATGGCCGCCAGCACTTCCTCTCGCGGACGCTCGCGCACCGGACGGTAAATCATGCCGGCGTTGCAGAAGCGGCAGCCGTGGGAGCAGCCGCGCGCAATCTCTATCGCGGCCCGGTCGTGTACGGCCTCAATGTAAGGCACTACTGGTTTCACCGGCGCCGGTCTGAGTTTGGAGAGAATCTGCCGCTGTACCTGCGGGGGGGCTTCGGGGACGCGTGGGGTGAGCTGCTGGTATTTACCATCAATATAGCTCGCATCATACAGCGCGGGCACATACACGCCGGGGAGTCTTGCCGCTTCTCTCAGGAGCGCCGGTTTGTCGAGGCTGCCAGTCTGCTTGTGCTCCAGAATAAGGTCTATCAGGTGGTCCAGCATCTCCTCCGCCTCGCCGATGACGAAGAGGTCGATGAAATCGGCGACAGGCTCCGGGTTGAGCGCCGCCGAACCGCCGCCAATTACCAAAGGGTGCGCCTTGCCGCGCTCCGCCGACAGCACAGGCAATCCCGCCAGGTCAAGCATGTTCAGGATGTTAGTGAAGGTGAACTCATATCCCAGCGAGAAGCCGATAACGTCAAACTCACCAAGCGCATGTCCGCTCTCCAGGCTGCGCAGGGGCAGGCGGTTCTCGCGGAGCGCCTGCGCCATGTCCACCCATGGGGCGAAAACCCGCTCGGCCAGGCAGTCCTTGCGCGCGTTTATCTGCTCGTAGAGAATGCCTATCGCCATGTTGGACATGCCGATTTCGTAAGTGTCTGGGTAGGAGAGGGCGAAGCGCAGGGGGGTGGAATTGAAATCCTTGCGCACGGCGTTCCATTCGCCGCCGGTATAGCGGGCCGGTTTCTGGACGCAGGAAAGCAGACTGTCAGGATAGTTGGACATATTACCTCGCAGACCATTATAGAGTAGAGCGGGTAGGATGTCATGGACTATCGGATTTCTACGGAAACATTGCGGGACTCATACAAAAACTTGACAGCGGTAACATTTGGATGTAAGTTGTCCGGCGTCGAGGGAGGCGTGTCACGCTGCCCTGTTGGAGGATCAACAAACATATGAACAAACTTACAGTTGTCGTCTCGGTTTTGCTGATAACCTCTCTGTGCAGCATGTCGAGTTGCGGACCAAATAGAGATCGAAGAATAACGGATTACTATGGAGAATATACC
>WREQ01000037.1 GCA_009779255.1 Dehalococcoidia bacterium | reverse complement strand
TAGGTGATGTCCAAATATACAAATATTACGGCTCTTTTAATGGATATGTTGCCATCATGTTTAACGACGGTGCTAGACAATCGCTTGGACAAGAAATCGTTGCAGGTGTGACAATAAACTACAGGGACAGCAGGAGAATTTCGGTGTGGAATGCCGGAAATTTTTACAGCTTGCAGGAGGCTTATGACAGCGGCTTCATTTCAATAGAAGTTTTAGAACAAATACACAGTTTACATACTGCGAAATGGTATTTAAGCGGAACGAAAAGCCATGGAATTGATTTTACAATCGGACATAACAACATGAATATAAATACTGGGTTCTCGCAAGACCTTAAGAGCATTGTCAACACATTTGCGGAATGGGATATCCTGCGAGGTGATACTGCCCAGTTTACTGAGCTAGATGCAAAGTACACAGAGCAGTTTTTTGCTACCAACTCTTTAATTGTTTACGCGTTTACAAGAAATGTAGGCGGGTCACAAACAGAAATTACGAAGGTTAGTAAAAATGGAAATGAGTTAGTAGTCGAAGCTACGGACGATAATATGGGGTACATGGATGTTATAACTAATGGCATTATTATAATTGAAGTTAATAAAGCAGATATTGCTGGAGTAAGAGGTTTGCGAATTGTATTAACAACTAATTAAAAAACAAACGAAGGAAAAAAATGAAGAAAGTTCCTTCAATATGATAAGCTGTTTACGAGGGCTGGCGGCAAAGAATAAATTTTGGGACAGCGTTATTATCGCGGTTTGTGTTCTTGTTACATTGAGCGGGCTGTGGCTGTGGGGGAAGTTTCCTGCCTTCCAGATCATATGGGTAATCTGGTCTGTCAGACAGCGGAAACCCGGACTAACCATGATTACTACCGGTGTGTTGAGCGCACTGGCGGCGGTGAATTTATGGTATCCACTCATTACGCTTAGTGCAGATCCTCCCATATCAAGTCTGCTGTTCGCAGTTCCATTAACTGTTCTCGCCATAGCTCTATTGTTTGTTGGGATTCGTAAAGCTCGTAAAAGCAATAGCACATAGCGTTCATATCCCAAGCACATCGGTTTATTCAATCAAGTGCGTAAAACCTGTATAATATCTAACCGATGAACAGACTGAAAACCGCTTTCACGTTTCTGCTTGCCTTATGGCTGCTATTTTTGCCAGCCTGCGATTTTGGCGTCACCACCACCCCCCAAAGCGTGGAACTGCGCGTCTATTTCATCGATGTGGGACAGGGGGACGCCATCCTGATTGATTTCGGCGAAACGGAAATTCTGATAGACGGCGGCGAAAGGAACAAGGGCGTGGCGGACTTCATCCGTCATTACGTCGATGGGAAACTCGAAATGGTGATAGCCACCCATCCGCACGCCGACCATATCGGCGGCCTGATGGAAGTACTTCAGGAATATGACGTGGCGGATATATGGTGGAACGGCGAGGATTATAACAGCCAAACCTACCGGAACTTCATGGCGCTGGTTGATGCCGAGGGTGCCGGAGTGCATGTGGCGCAGAGTGGAGACATAATGCAGTTGGGGGAGTTGACGCTCTGCATATATAATCCCGGACAGATGTCCCACAGGAATCCCAATGACTACTCCATCGTGCTCAGCCTGCAATATGGCGAAATAATCTTCCTGTTCGCGGGTGATGCAGAAAAGGATGCAGAAGCGGATTTTCTGACGATGCTGCCGGATGTGGATATACTGAAACTGGGACATCATGGCTCGCGCACTTCTTCGTCCGCTGATTTTCTTGCCATGATCCGTCCGGAGGTGGCGATATATTCAGCGGGACTCGGCAACAGCTATGGGCATCCGCATCAGGAAACCATTAACGCGCTTAACGCTATGGGGGTCAGAATTTACGGCACCGACACGCTGGGGACGATCGTGGCAGTCACCGACGGAAAGACCTATTCGGTCGGGCCTTTACGCTAATCCGCGAATATGAAAGCCCGCTTTCAAGTGGGCGCTGGGTTTATGCGGACTTAACCCACAAACAGATGGTGTGCCTGTTTAATCCGGTCATATTCATGCAAAACTGTAGGGCGGGAATAATCTGCCGCTGGTTTTCTTGTTAGAAAATCCTGGCACCGCTTGATTTTCTCTGCCCATAAAGTATATGTTTAATATATCAGGTTCGCATCAAGGGGGTTTTCAGATGAGGAACGTCATTGAACTGAATGGTCTGAGCAAATTCTACGGAAGAAAAAAGCAGCACCGCGGCATCGAGAACGTCAGTTTCACCGTGGAGGAAGGCGAGATTTTCGGCTTTATCGGCCCCAACGGCGCGGGCAAATCCACCACCATTCGCACCCTGCTGGCACTCATCTTCCCCACTTCCGGCAGCGCCTCCATTTTCGGCATGGACTGCATCAGGGAAGCGTCGGAAATAGCCAAAGAGGTCGGCTACCTGCCTGCGGAGGTTTTTTATTACGATGGCATGAAGGTCATTGACCTACTGCGCTATTCCGCCAGCTTTTATAGAAAAGACTGCTCCGCGCGCATCAGAGAGCTGGCCGCTTCGCTCGACCTGGACCTGAGCCGAAAGATAGAAGACCTTTCCTATGGCAACAGGAAAAAAGTGGGCATAGTGCAGGGACTTTTGCATTCGCCCAAGCTGATAATGCTCGACGAGCCTACCGGCGGCCTTGACCCGCTAATGCAACAGACCTTCTTTGGGCTGCTACGGGAGGAAAACCGCAAAGGCGCGACCATCCTTTTTTCCTCGCATATCCTGTCAGAGGTGCAGAAAATCTGCGGACGTGTGGCCATCATCAAAGAGGGCCGCATCATCAAGCTGCAAAAAATCAGCGAATTACAGGGCGGCAGCTACAAGAAATACCATGTGGAGACCAGAGAGTCGGGGGCTTTGAACAGGGAGCTTTTCCCGGATGAAGGGCTGACGGATTTCCAGATGCGGGATAACACCATTGATTTCATCTTCAACGGCGACGTAAACCTGATAATCGCCCGTCTTTCCCAGATGGAGCTGTGTGACTTGGTCATAGAAGAGCCGACGCTTGAGGAAATCTTCCTGCACTATTACCGGTAAACGGGGAAATAAAAATGAACGTATTCAAACATGAAATGAGGCAGTACAGGAAAACGCTTATCCTATGGGCGGGCTCCCTGTCCGCGCTGGTCTTTCTCTGTATGCTGGCCACGCCGCTCTTCATCAACGAGAGTAGCTCCATGAAGGAGATGCTGGCAAGCCTCCCCGAAGCCGCCTTGGATGCCATGGGCATCGATCTGGAACTTTTCTTCAGCGCGGTGGGCTTCTATTCCTATGTCTTCACCTATATCGGTCTGGCTGCCGCCATCCAGGCCATGAGTCTGGGGATGGGCATCCTCTCCAAAGAAAATCGTATGAAAACGGCGGATTTCCTCATGAGCAAGCCCAAAAGCAGAAGCTCCATTTTCCTGGCCAAACTCGCGGCCTGCCTTTGCTCCCTGTTTGTCACGGGGGCGGTGTTTTTCCTTGCCGCCTGGCTTTCCATTTTGACGATGACAGGCGGGGATTTTGCCTTTGCGCCCTTTGCCCTGATCAGCCTGAGCTTTCTGTTGCTGCAAATGATTTTCCTGTCCGTGGGTTTACTGGCCGCCGCGCTGGTCGGCAGGATAAAATCGGTGGTCAGCGTGACCATAGGCATCGTCTTCGGCGTCTTTCTCTTGGGCATTATAAGCTCCATAGCCGGCAGCGAAGCCCTGCGCTGGCTCTCTCCATTCAGGTACTTTGATTACGGCTATGCCATGAAAAACCACACCTACGAGGGCCTCTTCATGATTTTATCCGCCGCGCTGATATTGGGTGCGGGCATAGCAAGCTATGTCATACAGATGAAAAAGGATATTAAAGCGGCGGCATAAGGCGGCGGCGCTAAAAGGAGAGAGCATTGAAGCAAATATTCGCTCGTGAACTTAAAGCGAACCGGAAGAGCTTGCTATTCTGGTCTCTCGGCATGTTTTTGCTGGCGGCCGTCGGCTTCGCCGAATACGCCATTTTCAAGAATAACGGCACGGAAATCGGGCCGATGATCGACATGATGCCGCGCGTGGTCAAGATTATGTTCGGTATGGGTGAGCTGCCCATGGACACGGCGGAAGGCTGGTATGCCTGTATGTACCTGTGGCTGTCCTTCATTGCCTTTATGCACGCGGCGCTTCTGGGGGCGAATATTATCTCCAAAGAGGAGCGGGAAAAAACTTCTGAATTCCTATTCACGCGCCCGATAAAAAGAAGTACGACACTCGCCGGCAAGATGCTGGCCGCTGTCCTGAACGTGCTGGCACTGGCGCTTGTGGCTTGGGCGACCTCGCTTGCCGTCCTCTATCCGCATATCAATGGAACATCCATGGTGAGCGGCGTTTCCCTGACTATGCTGGGGATGTTTATAACGCAGATGGTCTTTCTCTTCACCGGTTTTTTGTTCTCCACGCTGTCACCGGGCAGGTCCGGAAGCTATGCTGCGGTTGCGGTCATCGTCGCCTATATCATTGCTGTGCTAATCGAGATACAGGGGAATGTTGATTTTTTGAACGTCCTCTCCCCGTTCAGGTATTTCCATGCAGCCGGGGTGCTGGCGGACGGCCTGAGTTGGGTCTACGTCGCGCTTTCTGCGGTGCTTTGCGCGGCGGCGGGCTTTTCCTCCCGTTTCATCTTCGCCGGAAGAGATTTACGTAATTAAGGCAGCCGAGTCCGGCTTCAGTGTTTTGTGCGGCAGGACGCCTCGCTTGGGCATCCGCCACATCCTCCGCCGCAGCCGGAATGCCAACATTTCCGCTTGTCGCGGACGAGTTTGGTTATGATTGCCGTCACGATACCCAGCAGGGCAAGTCCGACAGCAATCGTACCGAGATTTTCAGTCAAAAAAGTGAACATATGAAGTTCCTATAAGCGTCAGCCCGTCACGTTTGTCACCCTGCCCGGCGGGCTGTTACGCTGATTGGTCTTTGCCGGACGAAACAACAGGAACAGGAAGCCCGCCAGCAGCAGTAGTCCCGCGGCAGTGCCGGTGTTGAAATCGCCCGTGCTGAAAAACATGCCTAGTTGGTAAACACACAGCGCCACAATGTAGGCGAACAGGCACTGATATCCGATGGCGGTCCAGAACCACCTGGCGCTGTTCATCTCGCGTCTGATTGCGCCCATGGCGGCAAAACAGGGTGCGCACAACAGATTAAATACCAAAAAGGAATATGCGCTCAACGCGGTGAAGTCGGCGGCCAGTTGCGCCCATACCCCCGAGCCGTCCTCGGACGCTCCCGCGAAGCCGTACAGAATGCCGAAGGTGCTGACGATGCCCTCTTTGGCGACGAGTCCGGTAATGGCGGCCATGGTGGCCTGCCACCCGCCCCAGCCCAACGGAGCGAAGAGTGGCGCGATTAATGACCCCAGTTTAGCCATGATACTGTCTGCCATGTCCACCATGCCAAAACCGCCGTCATCCCAGCCGAAGCTGGAAGCGAACCAGATGAATATCGTGGCCAGCAGTATGACGGTTCCGGCTTTTTTGATAAAAGACCAACCGCGCTCCCACATACTGCGCAGGACATTTCCCGAGGTTGGCCAGTGATAGGCGGGAAGCTCCATGATGAACGGTGAGATGTCTCCGGCGAACAGCTTCGTCTTTTTAAGGATGATGCCGGAGCAGACAATCGCCGCCATGCCGACGAAATAGGCGCTGGGAGCCACCCAGGCTGCCCCGCCGAACAGCGCGCCCGCAATTAAGGCTATGACAGGTAATTTTGCAGCGCAGGGAATGAAGGTGGTGGTCATGATGGTCATCCTGCGGTCGCGGACACTTTCTATTGTGCGCGAGGCCATGATACCCGGAACGCCGCAGCCGGTGCCTATCAGAATCGGTATGAAGGATTTTCCGGAAAGCCCGAAGCGGCGGAAAAGGCGGTCCAGGATGAAAGCGATGCGCGCCATGTAGCCGCAGCCTTCCAGAAACGCCAGAAAGGCGAACAGGAGGAACAGCTGAGGCACGAATCCCAGCACGGCGCCAACGCCGGCGATGATGCCGTCAAGTATCAGGCTCTGCAGCCAGCCGGCTGTATTTATGGATGTCAGGAAGCTCTCTATGGCGGGGTGGACTATTCCGCCGAAGAGCGTGTCGCTGGTCCAATCGGTCATCCAGGCGCCGACAGTGGTTATCGAAACAAAATAGACGATGAACATCACCACCGCGAAAATCGGCAGTGCCAGGAAGCGGTTGGTGATAATTTTATCAATCCGGTCAGAGGCGGACAGCTTTCCCCTGTTCTTGATTTTCAAACAGTCTTTGATGATTGAATCGATATAGGCATAGCGTTCGGCGGTAATGATGCTCTCGCTGTCGTCTTCCAGCTCCTCCTCTCGCCGCTTGATGTCGTCTTCAATGTGCGCCACCTGTTTGGGCGTCAGCCCCAGTCTGGCGATAATTTTTCGGTCTCGCTCGAACAGTTTTATGGCGAAGAATCGTTGCTGCTCCTGCGACAGGTCGTGCAGTACGGCTTCCTCGATGTGCGCCAGGGTGTGCTCAACGCCGCCTGAAAAGCTGTGCCGGGGCATGGTTTGGGTGCCGGCGGCGGCAATCGCGGTTTCAGCGGCAAGTGTGATATTGGTGCCTTTCAGCGCTGAAATCTCGACCACCGGACAGCCGAGTTCTTTGGCAAGGCGGGCGCTGTCTATACTGTTGCCGCTTTTGTTCACCGCGTCCATCATATTGATGGCAACTACCACTGGGATGCCGAGTTCGGTAAGCTGTGTGGTAAGGAACAGATTGCGCTCCAGATTCGTACCGTCAATGATGTTCAGAACGACGTCGGGGCGCTCGTCGATCAGGTAGTTCCGGGCAACGACTTCTTCAACTGAGTATGGCGACAAGGAATAGATGCCGGGCAGGTCAATGACGGTCACATCCCTGTGGCCTTTAAGTTTGCCCTCTTTCTTCTCCACGGTAACACCGGGCCAGTTCCCTACGTACTGGTTCATGCCGGTGAGGGCGTTGAACATGGTGGTCTTGCCGCTGTTTGGGTTTCCGGCAAGAGCAATCTTTATAGACATGAACCGGCTCCTTGATCTGATATACCTGTTTGATTAGCCATGGCTAACTCAATCTCCTAAATATACGGAGAAAGGCACTTTCTCCGTATAGCGCAGGATTATTCCACTTCTATGAGTTCGGCGTCAGCCTTGCGCAGGGAAAGCTCGTAGCCGCGCACCGCGATCTCGATCGGGTCACCGAGCGGGGCAACCTTGCGCACCATGACATCTGTGCCTTTGGTTACGCCCATCTCCATGATGCGGCGCTTGAGAGCGCCTTCCCCACCGATCTTTGTTACCCGAACGGTTACGCCGGGTTTGATTTCCTTTAACGTCCGCATTTCACGGGATCCTTTGTCTCCTGCTGTGATTTTTATCGTCGTCTTACGGCTGACAGCCACGCGCCACCGTCAAAAGCGGCAAGCGTCTCTTTCCGACACCCTGCGGGTTTAATGGTTAGATTAGACTAACTATTGGTATTCTAGCTGTTCGGCGTGACGTTTGTCAAGCGGGACGGGCTGCGGGAGTAATCCGGTTCCGACTGTCATTAATCGGATCCTTACGGCATCTGAGGTTTACTTGTTCTGATTTTCCTCATGCAACCTTTTTATAGCAGAGAATGTATCCTCGCTCAGAACATGCTCCATTCGGCAGGCGTCTGCCGCCGCCAACTTCTTGTTGATGCCGATGCTCACCAACCAATCGTAGAGCGTGGCATGGCGCTCATATACCTGCTTGGCGGCCAGCAGTCCCTTTTCGGTCAGGTTGATGTAGCCGTCGTCATTCATATCAATCAGCTCGTTTTCGCGCAGTTTTTTCATGGCGATACTGACGCTTGGCTTCGAAAATCCCATTTCTTCGACGATGTCTATGGAACGCACCTCGCCGGTTTTCCGTGATAACAGGAGAATAGTTTCCAGATAATCCTCTGCGGATGAGCGGATTTGCATAATCGCCTCCTGTAATTGAAACTGCCCCACGCTGCCCTGAGATATATGGAGGTAAACGGGTTAGTTAGGGCTAATCATACAATGAGCGGGGAGAGATTTCAAGGCGGTGTATGAGTCCAGCACATGTGGGACTTTTGATAATCGTATCAGGGCATATGATATGCCCTCATTTATTGGTCCAATTCCATCTTTAGTCTGATACCATGTCATACCAGTACCTTGCGCCTGTCCGTTACCTTTTCAGCCGAGGCAACACACGGAATAATGACCTGAGGTGCCGGAGTTCTCCCTCCCAAGCTTGAATGAGGCCTGACTGCCTCGCTTGTGGTCTTGCCTGCTCTGCAGTGCAGTTCAGTTTCGCGCAGCTTGACGATGATCTGTTCTACCGTCTCCGGAATTGGTACTATTTTTGGGGGCAAGACCATAGCGTTTTGGTGTTACTTTTCTTGCCATTTGGCGTATAAATTTAGCGTTTCCTCTGCTGATTGAGGCCATCGCTCATTCCACGGCGTCACGCACACTGGCTCTAGGTACCATCCTTCAAAAGAGTGATTCTCTCGTATGGGAGTTGGTGGAAGCATATATAGATTCGAACCAGTTATATGGTCTATCCAATAAT
>WREQ01000036.1 GCA_009779255.1 Dehalococcoidia bacterium | reverse complement strand
CTTTTAGCGTGCAAATAAGTTGAAATTTTCGCAAATCATCGTCGTTGTAGATTCGCCTGCCGCCTTCGGTTAAGTCAGACGGATGCAAGATGCCTTTCGTGTCATAGAATTGCACCGTCCGCACCGAAACATTGCACAACTTAGCCATTTCTCCGGTCGTGTAGTTTGACATAGAAACCTCCTTTCGAGGGCTACAGTATCATATTACGCTACGTCACAAGCAATAGGTGACATTAGGGGATTTTTCGTATGACGCAAGGGGATTTTTGCAAAACTACTTTAATCCAATCAATAAGTATGTCAAACCCTACCATTCAAAACGAACATGAGCGTATAAACCCCATATGATAGTATAGTAAAAAATATGAATAAATCCACACAGGGATTCCAAGCCCCTCTGTGGTAAAACGCCATCGCCGAGGGGCTTTTTATTATGGATGTACCAAAAAAATCAAACCATAAAAGGAGCATTACACATGAACCAACAAAACCAAGCAACACCAAAAGTCTTTACCACAATTGACGGCAACTCCCTCATGGCGCAGGAGTACGAGCCGTTGCAGTTTGCCATTGATAAAATCCTGTCTCACGGATTATTCGTCTTTTCAGGAAGCCCCAAGTGTCAATTACCCGCAATCAACAGATTCGCGGTAAAATGTCGCCGGAAAGCATAACCAAAATGCGTGAAGTGCCCAGCCTGGTACGCAGGACAACTCTGCCAGGATGTTCGTCAGTAACGCGGCCTATAATGGCGGCGTCCCCGCCATACCGATGACGATGCATTGTCTCCAGCACCGCGTCGGCCTTTTCAGCCGGTACAAACGCCAGAAGTTTACCCTCGTTGGCTATATAGAGCGGATCAAGCCCCAGCAGCTCGCACGTGGCACGCACCGATGGACGCACCGGAACGGCGCCATCATCAATCAGCATACCAACTTTGGATTGCCCTGCAATTTCATTCAAAGTCGTGGCCACACCACCCCGCGTCGGGTCGCGCATACAGCGGGTTTCCGAACAAACCTTGAGAATATCGGCAGTCAGCTCGTTAAGAGGAGCGCAGTCGCTGAAAATATCCCCTGAAAAACGCAGACCTTCGCGCTGCGCCATGATGGCCATGCCGTGGTCTCCCACCGTCCCTGAGAGGATAACGGCATCCCCCGGTTTCACATTGGCACCGGAAACATCTATGCCGTCCAGAATGTGCCCGATGCCTGCGGTATTGATGAACAACCCGTCGGCCTTGCCGCGCTGCACCACCTTGGTATCACCGGTCACCACATGAACACCAGCTTCCCCGGCCGCCATGGCAACAGAATCCACGATTTTCTCCAAATCCGCAACGGGGAACCCTTCTTCGATGATGAAGGCCAGACTGAGAAACTGCGGCACGGCGCCGCTGACCGCGAGGTCATTGACCGTACCGCAAACCGCCAGTTTACCAATATCGCCACCGGGGAAAATCAGCGGGGTGACGACATAACTATCGGTGGTAAAAGCCATCCGCCCGCAGGAGTCAATAACTGCGGCGTCATCAAGACGCGCCAGCCACTGATTTTTGAACCTGCCGGCAAAACAGCGGTTTATCAATTCGTGCGTGAGTTTTCCGCCGCTGCCATGCGCCATAAGGATTTTATTTTCCATCAACCCCACCAAAACTATAGTAGCTTGCACAGGCTCCTTCACCGGAAACCATGCACGGACCAACAGGGCGTTCCGGCACACAGGCCTTGCCAAAGAGCGGACAGGAAACGGGGGTAATCACACCGCGCAGCACGTCGCCACAGCGGCAGCCCGCCGGCTCTCTGGCCGGGCCGGATTTTATTTCGAACCTCTTTTCAGCATCAAACCCTGCATAGTCCGCCCTGATTGCATAGCCGCTGTTAGACACTTCCCCCACGCCACGCCACCTGGCCGGGCGCATTTCAAATACTTCCGCAAGCAATTCCTGAGCACGGATGTTGCCTTCGTGAGACACCGAACGGCCGTAAGCGATTTCCACCTGCGGCTTCTCAATTTCAAGCTGTCCCAGCAGCATATCGACGGCCTGCAGAATATCTACCGGCTCAAAACCCGCCACCACACAGGCTATACCATAGTCACGAGGAATAAATTCATATGGTTTTGAACCGATGACAGCGCTGACATGCCCCGGGCAGATAATACCGTCTATCCTGATTTCACCGCCGGCCAGCAGCGCCTCCATCACCGGCGGACACATCTTGGCCAGCGAAAAGACAGAATAATTCTTGATTCCCTCAGACTTAGCCTGAACAATCGAGGTCGCGATGGTAGGAGCGGTCGTTTCAAATCCCACCCCCAAAAACACCACTGGCCGCTCCGGATTGCTCACGGCAATCTCCAAGGCATCCAGCGTGGAATAGACTGTGCGCACATCGGCGCCTTCCGCCCGCGCCTCCTGCAGCGTTGAATATGTCCCCGGCACCTTGAGCATATCGCCAAAAGTACACAGTATAATGCCAGGTATCTGCGCCAGCGCTACCGCCCGATCGATGTCCGCCTGATCGGTAACACATACCGGACAGCCCGGACCGGACAGCATTTCCACACCCTGTGGCAAAAGCTGCCTGATGCCATATTTGAGGATGGCGGCGGTATGACTGCCGCAAAATTCCATCAGACGAGCCGTAACGACACGCCGGCGGATACGTTCGGCAATCGCCAACGCCAGATCCGAATCGCGAAACTCAGCGGCCGGCTGCATTAATATCCTTAAGCAAAGCGATCGTTTCCTGCGCTTCTTTGACATCAATGACCCTGATGGCAAAACCGGCGTGCATCAGCACATAGTCTCCGACTTTCGCTTCAGGAGTGAGATAAATACTGGTCCGACGGCGCACTCCCTCAATGTCCACCTCGGCACTGGTGCCGTCAATACTCAATATCAATGCGGGAACAGCAACACACATGAATTAATCCTCCAAATTAAACCCTGGCAAAACCGGCTATCGCCGCCTGCCCCAAAGCAATTCCACCATCATTGCATGGCACCAGCCTGTGCGTAATAACCTCCAGGCTTCGCTCATGCAATTCGCTGACAGCCATCTCAAACAAAAGGCGGTTTTGGAACACGCCGCCGCTCAGAGCGACCCTTTTAACGCCCGTCTCACACGCCAGTAATTCACACAGCGTCCCCAGCAAACCGGCCAACGAGGCATGAAACCGCTGAGCAATTTCAGCACGGCTACTATGTTCCGCTATGTCCTTAAGTATAGCATCAAACAAGCCCCGCAGACGAATAATTCTCACACTATCCTGCCTGTCAATATCAAACGGATAATGGACATTATTGCCCACGGCATCCGCCGCAACCATCTCAAGTTCGATGGCGGCCTGCGCTTCATACTCAACAATATCTCTGATACCTAGGAGGGCAGAAACGGCATCAAACAGCCTCCCGCAGCTGGATGTAAGCGGAGCATTCAGGCCGCGCCCGACCTGTTGTTTGAGCATATCGAGTTCGCCGGCACCGATTCTCCCTGCCAGACCGGAATCCGCGAGTCCCTTATCCCCCAGCAGATAATAAATATATGACGCCGCAATACGCACGGGTTTCCGAGTGGCGGCATCGCCTCCTGGAAGCGGTATGTATTCAAGATGCGCCAGCCGCCGGCAGTTTGTGAAATCAGCCAGCAGAAATTCCCCACCCCAGATATTGCCATCAGCGCCATAGCCGGTGCCGTCCAGCGCCACGCCGATGACAGGTTCGGTTACGCCATTCTCCGCCATGCACGCGGCGATATGGGCATGATGATGCTGCACCGATACCAGATCAATTGATGGTACGGCGGCGGCAAGTGATTGCGCATATCCGGTACTGAGATAATCCGGATGCAGATCATGAGCAATTACCTCTGGATGGATACGGAAAAGTTTTTTGTAAATCTCGACTGTATTCTGAAAATGCTCCAACGTTTCGGCATTTTCCATATCGCCTATATGCTGACTCAAAAAAGCATGATCGTCGCGGGTCAGACAAAATGCGCCCTTCATCTCGGCGCCGCAAGCCAGTATCTGTTGTGTTTTGAACGGTAGCCGGATGGGATATGGCGCATATCCCCTGGCACGTCTGAACAGACGCGCTTCACCAGCCGCCAGCATGGCGACGCTGTCATCATAACGTACGTAAATATCGCGGTTGTGAGTCAGAAAATAATCGGCAATGCCGCCCAGTCGCCGCAATGCCTCGTCGTTATCTTTACAGATGGGTTCTTCGCTCATATTTCCGCTTGTCATAACCAACGGAATACCGCTTTCCCGCATCAAAAGATGATGCAGCGGGGTATAGGGCAGCATAAGCCCAAGATATTTTAGCCCCGGCGCAACACTGCAGGACAGACTGGAAACACCTTTCATTTTCAGCAAAACGATAGGGCTTTGCGAGGATGCAAGCAGCGCAGTCTCCGTCTCTGAAATCAAACAAAGTTCGCGGGCGGCATCAATATCGCGCACCATCACCGCAAACGGTTTGGATGGACGGTGTTTGCGCTCTCTTAATTTTTGAACCACCATGTCATTGGTGGCGTCGCAGGCCAAAAGAAATCCACCCAATCCCTTGACCGCCACGATTTTACCGCCGCGAAGCAGTCCGGCTACCTCGGATAACGGATCTGCCGCCGCCAGCTGTTTTCCATCCTTGTCAAGCAATGCCAGCTGTGGTCCGCATACAGGGCAGGCGTTTGGCTGGGCATGGAAACGGCGGTCAATGGGATCATCGTATTCCCGACGACAGTCCGTACACATCCTGAATGAATTCATCGTGGTAAACGAACGATCATATGGAATATCGGTGATGATGGTGAAACGCGGCCCACAATTTGTGCAGTTGGTAAACGGATAGCGGTAGCGCCGGTTGGCAATGTCCGCTATTTCGGCGATGCACTCCGGACACGTTGCCAAATCAGGAGATACCATCTGATATTCTGAGGGCTGGGGATTGCTCTGTCGAATTTCAAGTGACGTAAAACCGGCAGGTTCAGCATAGGACAAAAAAACATTCTCGATACGAGCTGCAGGCGGTGCTTTGTTGTTCAAATCATCCAAAAATGCGCGCATCTCCGCGGCACCGCCCTCTACGTCTATCTCGACATAACCTGAGGTATTACGCACCCAGCCTTTAAGTCGGTGGGACGTGGCAATCTGATAGATGAACGGACGAAATCCGACTCCCTGCACCACGCCATAAACTTTTACAAGCAGCCGCTGTGAATCGTTCGCATTGCTCATATCATCGAGGAAAACCGGGGATTGACGTAAAACGAAAGAACTAGCTTTACAACTCTTTTAGAACAAGGTCAATGACTGCCGGAAACGCCGCTTCAACAGGTTCGGAGAATCCAAGCCCCACAGAGGTGTCCGCAGGCTCGCATCCTATGATGACAACCTCACCCGGATATATGCCAAGAATCGCAGCCGTAGCCATGATGCGCTCCAAATCAGTCTCGTGCATTGAGACACTGAAATCAGAAAGCCGCGGAGACTTCATCAATTTGTCTCTGGTTATCCGCAAACGGTGAAGCCTGCCCGGCTCAGCACCGGGCAGGCTTATGGCGTCCACAAAAACAACCTTGTCGTACCCCTCCAGACGAAGGGCACACTTAAAACCGGATATCCCGTAATCCGCCAGTTCCACCCCAGGCTGGCTCACGTTGCCTTCCAGCGCCTCGACTACACATGGGCCAAGCCCGTCGTCGCGCTTAAGCTTATTACCAACCCCACACACCAAAATACGAGACATTTTACCTCAAACTAGTGGGTATGATCATGGGAATGGCCATGCTCATGCGAGTGGCCGTGTTCATGCGAATGACCAATCTCTTGCTTCGATTCCCAGTTGGAAAGAACTTCGTCCGCATGGAGATGATCAAGATCACATTCGGCCAACAGGCTTTCCTGCGGGCTAAACACCTGCACGGTGCAGCCCAGGCAGGGATCAAAGCTGCGAATGGTGCGCACAACGTCGATACCTTCTATTTCGCCGGTTACCGGCTCGGTAACGTCAGAGCCAATAATAGCGGCTTCGTAGGGGCCGGGGCGGCCTTCAGCGTCGCGAGGCGAGACATTCCACGTAGTGGGGGTGATGATCTGATAACGATGTATCTTGCCATCCTTCATCACAACCCAGTGGGCCACGGCACCGCGCATACCTTCAACCATACCGACACCGATGCCGTTTTGCGGGCGCTTGTACTCATTCCAGACATTGGTATCGCCCTTCTTGATGAGTTCAAGAGCGATAAGAATCATCCTGTGCGCCAGATAGGCAGACAGGGCATGGTAGTAAGCACGGGCACGAACGCGCTCCAGTGAGTTGTTTAGCTTCGGCAGTTTCCATTCCATTGTGACCGCATCAGAGATGCGGCTACCGGCAACTGCACCGGCAGGCAGGGTAAACTTGACGGAGGTGCCAGTCGCTTCAGGGGTCTTCTTTGAAACGGCATTGATCCACAGACGCGCCAGCGGGTTAGCCATCAGAACATGCGTCTTGCCGTCGACACGGTTTTTCCAGTCAAGCCAGCGCGGGGTCTTGGCCCACGTATACTTGCCTTCCCAATCCTTCTCCTTGCCAGCCACCGGTTTGGTGGATGAATTCCAAGGATGATCCTTGGTCAACGGATTGCCGGCGGGATCTTTCGCGAACTCAGCCTTGACGGTCTCATTGTAGTAAGAATGAGTGACTGTCTCCTGTACGCCGACGTTGATTTCAACCAGGTCATTGGTGATCAATTTGCCGTCGATCACGACACCGGGAGTAACCCAGCGTTTCTCGGCCCACTTGCTCATATCAGCGTACTTGGCATTGTAAGCCGTGGGGTCCTCGTACACACCATATGAGAGGAAGTTGAACGGCAGCTCGCCAACCTTGTCCAGTCCGTTTGCAGAAAGGAAATCAATTAGATCATCGAAAACCGATACGAGTTCCTTGGTGAAGGCAACTTCCTTGCCAAGCATAACATACAGTGCCTCGAGGTCGGGGATATCAACGGTGCGGGCAATGCCTCCAGGAATGAAGTTGTTCTGGTGCGGATGCTTGGCACACAGCAAACTAGCCATATTTATGCCGGTCTTGGAAGCCCCCAAACAGCGCAACCAGAAGCTGCCGGAAATCGGGTTCAGAGCCTTCATGATGTCGCCAATAGTCGCGTAGCCATGCGCCGCAGCGCGGGGGGCGGGTGTATTTTTGGCCTTCTCCAGAATCTCGGGATTCGCCTTTGCGCAGATGGCTTCGGAATAGTCCGGACCCTCGAGAATTCCACAGCCCAGCGCGCCGTCGTAAACCTCTTCCGACATAATGGCAAGGTTGCGCAATCCGATGCCAAGAGGAGGAGGCGGAGCGCCGTAAGCCATATCCACCGCTTCCACCGAAGCCATAGCGTGCGGAGTGGGGCAAACGCCGCAGCTGCGTTGACCCAGCCAGATAGCGTCGGCCGGTTCGCGTCCGACCAGAATATCCTCCAAGCCGCGGAACATGGTGGCATATACGTAAGCGTTCGTATATTTCTTGGACTCTAGGTCTGCCTTGGCATGAACGCCCATATGGCCTTCAATGCGCGTCATCGGTTCGATGTTGAGTTCAGTTGACTTAGCCATGTTTAAATTCTCCTCTTGTGCAATCTGTGCAAGGTAGCCTTTACCTTACCGATGTTGTCAGCAACACCTTCCACCACCCACGACTTTATAGGTGACTTCTGCAGGAACGGAGAGGTCGGAGGCTCCGGGAAAGCCGGCTCGGTGCAGGCAATGCAGGGCGAACCGGTGGACGGGCATCCGCCGTAGCCGTTGGCAAAACCATAGCGGGCTACGCGGCAATGAGCAATCGGCCCCTTGCATCCAAGCAGCCCCATGCAGTACGGTTCCCCATAGTGATGGGCAAACTTGCCCTCGGCCAGATAACCGGCACGAGGACAGGTGTGATGCACCTTCTCGCCATACAGGAACTTGGGACGAGCGAATTCATCGAGAGCCGGCACTGCCGCCAGCCCACGCACCACCAGCACCAGATATGCCAATGCCTTCAGAGTGCTGTCGCCGGGGGTGGGGCAGCCGGGAACGTTGATTACCGGAAGGCCGAGCGTACTCTTGTAGCCTTTTCCCAAGAAAGTAGCCAGCCCCATGGCGCCGGTAGGATTGGGCTTGCCGGCGGCGATGCCGCCGTAAGCGGCACAAGTGCCGACAGCCACCATGGCCGCCGCCTTGTCCTTGAGGTCATTGAGAACCTCTGTGAGCGTTACGATTTTGTCGTGCATGTCGCCGATACCGCAGAAATAACCACCTGTTTTCTGGGCAATACTCTCATCCGGGACGGCGCCCTCAAGCACGATCACAAACGGATCAAGCTTGCCGGCTTTGGCATCCTCCAGCGGCGCCAAGGCAGCTTCGCCCCAAGGCGCCATGATGGTCGGGTGGAATGCGATATTGATTCCACTCACCTCAGGCAGGACACCAGTAATAACATCGACCAGAGACGGCTCGCTTGCGCTGATCAAAGCGACTGTATCACCGGTACACCCCTGCCCCTGCAACCAGATCACATTTATTGGCTGCATATCGTTCCCTCCTTTATTCCTTTCTTAATTTTTGATTGGCTTTAACGGCCAATGAATCCCTGTGTGCCCGCCTACAAAAAAAGACACCCGCCCGGTGCCCGAAAATCACAAAACAAAACCGGTACAGCGCGGCAGTCTGAACCGCGCCAAAAAGCAACTTTGCGGATATATATCTGATTAATCAATGTACCGGGAACCCATAAGACAAACTGACCCCAATAAAATAGCACGCACTTATTGGCATGTCAAATCGGGTTTTGTGCCTGTTTATGTGGAAAAGCGTATAACCACTGCACATTTCCGGAGATTCGACAGCCAGCGCACCGTTCCAGCACGACTTTCACAGGACAGTGTAATCCCGGATTTGACCAAAAATGCCTTGCCGGGGCCGCCGCGCTGCAGATGCAAACTTAATTTTCACCGCCAAATCGTGCATAAATATTTGCGCCAGAGTTAATTTAATATTCTTATCAGGCACGCCCCTATCCCGTGCAACCTTGACAGGCTTGCCATCAATCGTTAAATTATGGCTACATTTAGAAAGTTGTTTGAACCATGCCAAGACTACTCGACAGCATAGACAGCCCCGACGATGTAAAAAAGCTCCCCGCGAGCGCACTCACAGCGCTTGCGGATGAACTGCGACAAGAGATGGTCGATACCATCCAGATGACCGGCGGACATCTGGCTTCAAGCTTGGGCACCGTAGAGCTTACCATCGCGCTACACCGTGTTTTCGACAGCCCGCGCGACAAAGTCGTATGGGATGTCGGGCATCAGTCCTATG
>WREQ01000035.1 GCA_009779255.1 Dehalococcoidia bacterium | reverse complement strand
GTAAAGCTCCTCGATCTTCGGTCGTGTCAATAGTACGTCATGTTTTCTTCATGTTGGATTTTATTTTACCATGTCTGCGATAGTGTCAGCAGCCAGTGTATAAGTCCAGCACATATTGGGCTTATACACTTCATTTTCATTCCCGTGTAAAGAAAATTTTTGCTCAAAAACTCCGCTTTTACATTGCTCCGACATGGCTGGCTCAATACCTGAGCAAGCACAGGTAATTGCCGCGCCCCGACAGCCCGTGCTAAAATACTGCCCCGATGACAGAAAACCTCAAATACTGGCTGGGTTTCAGCATGGTTCCAGGCATCGGCCCAGTACGTTTCGGGCAGCTTGAGAAAACCTTCAAGACCCTCGAAGCCGCATGGCAAGCGGAAACTTCCGATTTGCGCGGGGCGGGGCTTGAAGACGGCATTGTCCGCAATATTGTCCAAACGCGGGCTAAGATCGACCTTGACAACGAATGGGCCAAGCTCGATAAATTCGGCATTCGCCTGATAAACTGGCATGACAGCACCTACCCCGCCCGCCTCAAACAGATTCATGACAAGCCGGCGGTACTCTTCATCAACGGGAAACTCGAGCCAGAAGATGAATTGTGTGTTTCGGTTGTGGGCGCTCGTCAACCCACGATTTACGGACGACAGGTAGCCGAGGAAATGTCATACACCTTGGCTTCCGCCCACATCACCGTAGTCAGCGGGCTGGCACGCGGTATCGACTCCATCGCCCACAGTGCCGCGCTTTCCGCAGGCGGTCGCACGCTGGCAGTAGTCGGTAGCGGGCTTGACAATATCTATCCGAGTGAGAATACCTCGCTTGCGCGGCGCATCGCCGAAAACGGCGCCGTCATCAGCGAGTATCCGCCCGGCACCCGTCCCCGTCCCGAAAACTTTCCCCGCCGCAACCGTATTCTCTCCGGCCTGTGCCTGGGAGTGCTGGTGGTTGAAGCCGGCGAATCCAGCGGCGCGCTTATTACCGCACAACTGGCGGTGGAACACAACCGCGAGGTTTTCGCCATCCCCGGTAGCATCCTGTCACCGGGAAGCGCTGGCACCAACAAGCTGATACAGGACGGCGCTAAACTGGTACGCAACGTGAGTGATATACTGGAGGAGTTGAATATTACCTCCACAACACCGCATCAAATGAAACTCAAAGCGGTGCTGCCGGAAACACCGGCCGAGGCGGCGCTTTTCAAGCATCTGGGAGCAGAGCCGGTGCATGTCGACGAGTTGTGCAGGGTCAGCGGGTTGCCAGCTGGCGACGTCGGCGCTACACTGGCGATGATGGAACTCAAAGGCATGGTAAAGCAGATAGGCGCCATGAATTTTGCGCTGGCGCGTGAAACGCCACGACGATATACCCTTAGTATCGACTGAAAGAGAAGACAGAATGGCAAAACAAAATCTGGTCATCGTAGAATCCCCGGCCAAGGCACGCACGCTGGAACGCATGCTGGGGAAAGGTTTCAAAATAAAGGCTTCCATGGGACATGTACGGGACCTACCGAAAAGCCGTATCGGCGTAGACCCCAATCATGACTTTGCACCCAAATATGTGGTGTCCCGCGACAAATCCAAAACAGTCAAGGAATTGAAAGAGGCCGCCATGGATGCCCCTTCGGTATATCTGGCTACCGACCCTGACCGCGAAGGCGAAGCCATCGCCTGGCACCTTTCCGAAGTCATCGGGGACGGAAATACAAATTTCAAACGCGTGACATTCCATGAGATTACACGGGACGCTATTGAGGCGGCCTTCAAGCAGCCGCGCGGTATCAACATGAATCTGGTTAATGCCCAGCAGGCGCGCCGCGTGGTTGACCGCCTGATGGGTTACAAACTCTCGCCGCTGTTATGGCGCAAGGTCAGGCGCGGCCTTTCCGCGGGACGCGTGCAGTCGGTAGCCGTCAAAATCGTGGTGGACCGCGAGCGGGAAATTCAGAAGTTTGTACCGGTTGAGTACTGGACACTCTGCGCCGAGCTGCTGAAAAAGGGAACGACCACCCCTTCCTTCAGGGCGACGCTGGCGGGATTGGCCAACGGCAGGAAACTGTCGGTCGGCGACGAACAGGCGGCGCAGGAGATTAAAAGCGAACTGGAAAAAGCCGCTTATTCCGTACTCAAAGCGGCTACAAAACAGGCAAAACGCTCGCCGGCACCACCATTCATCACCTCCACTCTCCAACAAGAGGCTTGGCGGCGCTTCAAGTTCACCGCCAAGCGCACCATGGCGCTGGCACAGCAGCTATACGAGGGACTGCCGGTTGGCGACGATGGTCAGGTCGGTCTTATCACATACATGCGCACCGACTCCACCCACGTGTCGCCGCAGGCACTGGCCGAGTCACGTGAATACATCATGCAAAAATACGGGGTGGAATATCTGCCGGCCAAACCCCGCGTCTTCGCCGGTCGCGTCAAGAGAGCACAAGAGGCTCATGAGGCCATTCGTCCCACCGGAATCCTGCGCGAACCGCACCGGCTAAAGCAGTTTCTCACCACCGACCTTCACCGCCTCTACCAACTGATATGGCAGCGCATGGTGGCGTCACAAATGGCAGAAGCTGTTTTTGACAACACTACCGTTGATATTGAGGCCAAGGCCGCTAAAACCGGCTATCTTTTGAGAACTCAGAGTTCCGTGAATGTCTTCCCAGGCTTCATAACCCTCTACTCTGAACAAAAAGATGAAGAGGACGAAAACGATAAAAAGACCGCCGCTCTTCCGAAACTCGAGAAAGGTGACGCCCTCACTCTGACGCCGCCGGTGAAGGCCGAGCAGAATTTTACCCAACCGCCGCCGCGATATACGGAAGCCACCCTCATCAAAACGCTGGAGCAGAACGGTATTGGGCGGCCTTCAACCTATGCCCCTATCATGACCACCATCCAGGACCGCGAGTATGTCAAAAAATCCGGCGGCACCTTCGTGCCCACCGAGGTGGGATTCGTAGTTACCGACCTGCTGGTGGAGCATTTCGGTGGCATCATCAACGAGGAATACACCGCCCGCATGGAAGATGAGCTGGACAAGGTTGCCAGCAATGACGCGCAGTGGGTGGACATTGTACGCGGCTTCTACCAGCCCATGGAACAGGACATCGCTAAAGCTGGCGAGGTCGTCGAGAAAGTCAGACTGGAAGACGAAAAGACAGGAGAAGACTGCCCCGACTGCGGCCAGCCATTGGTAATCAAGAGTGGTCGCTTCGGCAAGTTCATCGCCTGCTCAAATTATCCCGACTGCAAATACCACACCAACTTCCGCATCAAGACCGGTGTTCCATGCCCGGATTGCCCCGAGAAAGGCGATATGGTAGGACGTTTCAACAAGAAGGGTAAACTTTTCTACGGCTGCTCGGCCTACCCCAAACACAAGTTCGCTGTCAACGGCAAACCGGTGAAAGATCCCTGTCCGCGCTGCGGCAAACTGCTCATCGACGCCGGCAAAGGCGTGCGCTGCACCAGTTGCGATTACAGGGGAAAACAGGCAAAACAAGATGAGGCCTGATATCCTGGGCTACGCCGACGACTTCCTGTTGAAATACTTGGAAGCCGAAAAACATGTCTCCCCATGCACCGTGCGTAATTACAGAAACGACCTGGTGGGTAACCTCAAGCATGGCAGCGCTAAAGGCTTCTTCCAGTTTTTGGACAGCCGGGGTGTCAGCTCGCTGGAAGCGGTAGACCGAAACTTTATGCGCCAGTACCTTGCCGATTTAATCAAGCAGGGCGTGGCCAAGGCCAGCCTAGCGCGCCGGATGTCGGTCATCCGCTCATTTTACCGCTATCTGCTGCGCGAGGGCATAATCCAGCACAATCCCATTGAGCTGGTAGTATCACCACGGCAAGAGCGCCGTCTGCCGAATTTCCTGACCCCCTCTGAAATATCCCGCCTGCTGGACATGTCAGATACCTCTACACCGCATGGAATACGCGACCGCGCCATCATGGAGCTGTTTTACGCCGGCGGACTGCGCATCAGCGAGCTGTCGGAGCTTGATACCGGGCAACTGGAGCTTGACCAGCGCCAGCTACGCATCACCGGCAAAGGCAATAAGGAGCGCGTAGTCATCATCGGGCAGCCGGCAGCACTGGCGCTGGACGCCTATCTCAAATATGTCAGACCCAGGTTTGCCAGCCAGGATTCGAAAGACGCCGTCTTTCTCAATCGCCGCGGTGGGCGCTTGACCGGCAGGTGGATACAGATGCAGATGCTGAACTACGCATCCACCGCCGGCCTGCCCAAAAAAGTTCATCCGCACATGCTGCGCCACACCTTTGCCACTCACCTGCTTGATGGTGGCGCCGACCTGCGCGTAGTTCAGGACCTGCTGGGACATTCCAACCTGGCCACTACACAAATATACACGCATGTCACCCATAACCAGGCACGGAGGGTATACATGGCTTCGCATCCGTTTGCAAAAGAGGAGAAGGACATTGGAGACGATACCAGCTCGACTCAAGAAGCTGCGAACCGCGCTGTCTGAAAAAGGCATCCCTGCCATCCTGATTTCACAGTCGCAAAACCGCCGCTACCTGTCCGGTTTTTCCGGCTCGGCGGGATATTTGCTCATCACCTCATCGGGGCAAAAACTGGCCACCGATTTTCGTTATGTCGAACAGGCGCGGCAGCAGGCACCGCACTATGGTTTATTCGAAATCAGGGGAAGCCTGTCGAACTGGTTCGCCAACTTCATAGTCGGGCTAGAATCTGACGAACTGTATTTTGAAAGCGAAGAAGTCAGCTTCGACCGCTACACACAGTTCAAAAACATACTGACACCGCTGGGAATCGAACTGAAACCCTGCGCCGGACTGGTTGAGGCGCTACGGGCGATAAAGGAGTCGGGGGAGATCGCGCTTATCGAACGCGCCGTCGGCATATCCGACGCCGCCATTGAACATATCCGCGAGACGGCCAAACCCGGCATGACGGAGCTGGAAATCGCATGGAAAATCGAGAGTTACATGCGCGAACACGGCAGCGAGGCCGTACCGTTTGAAGTCATCGTCGCCGCCGGTCTCGCCTCAGCCCTGCCACACCACAGCCCGTCCGAGCGGGAGATAGAGACCGGAGAACCAGTCGTAATCGATATCGGAGCCAGATGCAGCGGCTACGCCAGCGATCTCACCCGCACCATCTGCTTTGGCAAAGAAACCGCAGAATTCCGCAGAATCTACGACGTTGTGCTCCGGGCGCAGCTGGCCGCCATAGATGGCATCCGCGCCGGCATGACCGGGGAGGAGGCCGACGCCATCGCGCGCCATGCTATAGCGCAAACCGGATACGACAACAGCTTCGGCCACGGGCTGGGGCACGGCATCGGGTTGAGAATACACGAATCCCCACGGCTGGGAACGCTCTCAAAAGACATCCTTTCCGATGGCATGGTGTTCAGCATTGAACCGGGAATATATATCCCCGACTGGGGCGGCGTGCGCATTGAGGATACAGCCGTACTCGAAAATGGTAAAATACGCGTGCTGTCAACGGCGCGAAAATGACAACAAGCATAATCCCCAGCGGCCTCAGTTGTATGATGAGAAGCTTGAGCGAGGCTTATCCACTTAGCGAGTGGGAATTGAGAGGAGTTTTCTCTGGTGGGGTGGGACAGCTCGGGCCGCTGAAAGCTGATTGCGGCTGCTATGGAACTGAAAACTATGATTAAAGCAGATCTCCACATTCACACTAATTACTCAGGGGATTCCGACATCACCCTGGACGCCCTGATTCAGCGCTGTCACGAGACAGGGCTGGGAGCCATCGCTGTCACCGACCATGGCACCGCAGAAGGGGCGCTGAAGCTGGCCACCCGTGAATTGCCTTTCAAACTTATCATCGGAGAGGAAATCATGAGCGTTGAAGGCGAAATCATCGGACTGTTCCTCAAGGAAACCATTCCCTCCGGACTTACCCCCGAAGAGACTATTGCGCGCATCCGCGCTCAAGGCGGCGTAGTCTACGTGCCGCATCCATTCGACCGCTACCGCTCTTCTGCCATGCAGGCGACAGCACTGGAACGCATCGCCGCAGAAATCGACGTCGTGGAAGTCTTCAACTCCCGCACCATACCGCTACAGAGCCTGTCGCCGCCGGAAAAGTTCGCAAAAGCGCACAACAAACTCTGCGGCGCTGGTTCAGATTCGCATTCCACATCCGAAATCGGGCGTGCCTGCGTAGTCATGCCGGACTTCGACGGACGTTACGAATTTTTAAAATCCATGGCGCAGGCTCACATAGAGGGCAAACGCCCCAGTCTGTTCATGTACATCAAGATGCTTACCCGCCGCACCATGCGCTCCCTGCGGCGACGCAGAAAGCCGCAGCAAAATACGGAAGCCTGATGACAAAATGAGACTCTACCATTTAGAATTACGCTATCCGAACCTGTCGCGTATTTCGAGTTTTTACAGGGAGGACCCAAAAGAATGACTTATAAATTAGCTTGGTTCTCCACAGGACGGGACGCCGCCGCCCGCGATCTTTTAAAGACGGCGATGGACGCAATGCGCAGCGGTGAAATAGCGGCGCAAATTGACTGCGTTTTCTGCTCACGCAATTATGGGGAGGCAACAGAAAGTGACCGTTTTATCGAGCAGGTAAGAAGCTACGGCCTCCCGCTGATATGCTTTTCTTACCAGCGCTACAAGGACGCTCATGCCAAAGCCAATCCTGGCAACGGCTTCCCGCAGTGGCGGCAGGACTACGACAACGAAATAATCCGCCAACTGGCCGGCTTCAATCCGGAAATCTGCGTAATGGCCGGTTATATGCTAATTATAAGCCCCGGAATGTGCCGGCATTTCAACCTGATAAACCTGCATCCCGCCGCCCCCAGCGGCCCCACCGGAACCTGGCAGGAGGTTATCTGGAAACTTATCGACGAACGCGCCCAAACCTCCGGCGTGATGATGCACTTGGTCACCCCCGAACTCGACCGCGGCCCGGCTGTCACCTGTTGCCACTACAGCCTGCGTGGAGGAGCTTTTGACCAGATGTGGCAGCACTGCACAGGCAAAGACACCGCCGCTATCAAGCGCGAAGAGGGAGAATCAAGCCCGTTGTTTCAGGCGATTCGCGCCGAAGGGCTGAAGCGCGAATTCCCGTTGATTATCGCCACCATTCGGGCCTTCAGCCTGCGCCAGGTCAAGGTGGTCTCCGGCAGGATTCTGGACGCTCATGATAAAATTATTCCTGGATATGATCTGAGTAGCGAAATTGACCGGCAGATAGCCGGTATATAGCGAGGACTCGTATTAACAACTATATCGCTTTTGATTTGGAAGGGCCGCTTTCGCCGCAGGATAACGCCTACGACCTGATGCGGCTTACCCCGCGTGGCGACCGCCTCTTCGAGATGATTTCGCGCTATGACGACCTGCTGGCCATGGAGGGACGACAGGGCTATGAACCCGGCGACACACTGGCATTGATAGTTCCCTTCCTGCTGCTGCACGGCATTGCCGAGAGGAATATCACCGAGCTGGCTTGCAAAGCCACGCTGACGCAGGGCGCCCGTGAACTGCTTTCAGGGTTGGCCGCTTCCGGATGGCAGATTTTCTGCATAACCACTACCTATGAGCAGTACGCCCGCCATATCACCGGAATCATGGGTATTCCATTCGAACGAGTCGCCTGCACGCCCTTTCCGCTGGATGCGTTCGCGGGCAAGCTCTCACACGATGAAATCGAGCTGTTTAAACACACTGAACAGGAACTGCTGTCTCTGAACGAAAGCGCCGACGACCACCTGATAAAGAGCGCGCTGGACGACTTCTTCTGGACCCGCCTGCCGCGCACGCCCGCCGGTGAAATGATACGTTCGGTCAAACCTATCGGCGGACGCCGCAAGCTGCAAGCTCTGACAGGCTTTTCTGAAGCACACCGCCAGCCGTTGTCGAAATGGGCGGTGGTAGGCGACAGCATCACCGATTCACAAATGCTTGGAGCCACCGACCAGGCTGGCGGGCTTTCCGTGGCTTTCAACGGCAACCAATACGCCCTGCCTTACGCCACACTGGCGCTGGCCTCGACGCATCTTTCCGATATGGAGCCGATATTGAACTCCTGGCGGGAGCATGGACGGAGCGGCGTGACAGAAGAGCTGAAGCACGTTATCAGCCCCGCGGAAAAGCGCCGCAATTTCACGTGGCTGGCCGACGGAGATAAAGACATCCAGACCGTCATCGCACTACACCGCCGGCTACGCAGACTGGTTCGTGAGAAAGCGGGGGAACTTGGATGATCACGCCTAAAGTAGTGGGACTGGGCGCACTGAATGTTGACCGCATTCTGCTAACGAGCCGGATACTGGCCGATGGGGAAACGGCGGTCGAAGATGCCGGCGTCTTCCCGGGCGGTAGCGCCGCCAACACCATCTACGGGTTGGCCAGACTAAACATCGCAACCGGTTTCTGCGGGGCGGTGGGAGCGGATGCCGAAGGCAGACTGCTGCTGCGCAGCTTCAAAAAAGCCGGCGTGGACACACGCATCATTGTCAAAAAAGGGGCGACCAGCGGGACGGTCTTCGGCGTCAGCACGCCGCGCAGGCGCGCGCTCTACGTGCTGCCCGGCGCCAACGCCGCCCTCACCGCCAGCGATATTGATATGGATTATGTCAACAACGCGGATTATCTGCACATCTCCTCTTTCGTGGACGACGCCCAGTTCGAGCTTTCCCAGGGTATACTCAAAAAACTGGCGCCGCAGGTAAAAATGAGCTTCGCCCCGGGAGCGCTGTACGCCGCCCGCGGCATGGCCGCCCTACGGACATTTCTCAAGTGCACAGAGGTGCTGTTCATCAACCGGAGCGAGCTTGAAACACTCACCAGCGAGGATTTCCGCGCGGGCTGCGCCGCCTGCATCCGTGCCGGCTGCCGTTCAGTAGCGGTGACACTGGGCGCCGGCTTCAAACATGATGGACAAAAAATGGTGGCCTATGTACGTGATGAAACAACAGAGTGGTACATCGACGGCGGGCGCGCTGACAGGCTGGACGTGGCGGATACCACCGGCGCCGGCGATGCCTTTGCCGCCGGGTACCTCTTCGGGCGCATTACCGGAAAATCCCCTCCGGACTGCGGGCGGCTGGGCAACTGCACAGCGCGCCTCAGCCTTGGAGCCAGCGGCGCCCGCAGCGGCCTCCCCACGCGCCTCCAGCTTGAACGCTGCTATTCCGAAACATATGAAAAATAGCTAAGCGTCTTCGGTTTACCGCCATGAATTTTTGACCACATTCCCTAGTAAATAGTCCCTCTCCCAAGGAAACTACCAAGCAACTCCTGCCACCAGCCCAGTTACACCCAAGGCCGCGCACGGAAGGAGGGGGTTATCACTTTAAGACAGAGTTGTCCTGACTCCATCACCTTGGTTTCCCCCTGCGGAACCTACTCGGCAACGCTATACTACTTAAGATGCGCACTGTTGAAGATATAACGATTTGTCAAGAGCGACAATTTTATTTATCGGTTAATGACATGCTATAAACACGTAAAAGTGCGAAGGTTTATTCACGGCATAAACATGGTACGAACACCGGTATGCTGCCCCATGCGGCATGCATTGTGTGCATGTCTACTGAAACCCCATAAATATCTTCTATCATCTCCGGATTTAACACTTCTGTCG
>WREQ01000034.1 GCA_009779255.1 Dehalococcoidia bacterium | reverse complement strand
TGCCTCTTAAAATCGGTCGTATAATCTCGGCAGATTTTGGGTCTTGTGCAATGAGTTCTGCCCGCTTTGTTTCGTCAACGATAAAGGCTTCATTACAGCCTGTTTTTATGCCATAATTGATTGATATGTCCCAATCTTTAAGAGGCTTGCCAATTTTCTCAATTTTTGTTTTAATGCTTTGTTCTATTGTCGAAAGGATAGTCCAAGCCTCACCAATTTTATAATCAATGCCTATTTCATTCTGTCGAATATAATCGCTCGTTTGTTTTTGCCAAACTGCTTTATAATATAGTTGTTTTGACTGTTTTTTGTGTTCTCCTTAAATTAAAAATCAAAGGAGAATTTATAATGATATATGGCTATATTCGGGTAAGTTCCGATAAGCAAACTGTTGAAAACCAACGGTTTGAAATTGAAAGGTTTGCAGTGCAGGCAAACATTAAAATTGACGACTGGATAGCGGAAACTATTTCAGGCACAAAAAACTATGACAAGCGAAAGCTCGGAGTTATTCTAAAAAGAGTAAGTGAAAATGACATCATTATTTGCTCGGAGTTATCACGGCTTGGGCGAACACTTTTTATGATTATGGATATTCTAAACATCTGTATGCAAAAAGGCGTAAAGGTTTGGACGATTAAAGATAATTATCGGCTCGGCGACGATATTCAAAGCAAGGTGCTTGCATTTGCGTTTGGGCTTTCTGCCGAAATTGAAAGAACGCTCATATCCCAGCGGACAAAAGAGGCTCTTGCCCGTAAAAAGGAAGAAGGCGTTGTTTTGGGTCGCCCTCTTGGTAAAAAAACGGTCATTGAAAATATGAAGTGTTATCCGTACAAAGACGCAATAATGAAATTACATAGCAAAGGAAAATCGTATTCTGTTATTGGCAGAAAACTGAAAATCCACAGAATAACCATAGCAAACTTTGTCAAATTGATTTTATATAACAGGCAAGGTATAACACACTAGACTTTCTGGCGAAGGTCAGGAAAGAGATCCCTTATGAGTGTGCCATGCCAAATTTGTTATTTACTCGCTCATTCTCCCCCCAGCATTTTATTTGCACGACATTTACAAGCCGCCTTAAGTCGTAGTACAATAAGGATAAGCAAAGATGCCGATACTGCTACCAGGAGTAAACTGCCATGATCAATATTAAGCCATCTGCGGCCATCCGCAAGAACTACAACGATATAGCAAAACTGTGCAAATCAACGGGGCAACCCGTGTTCCTGACGAAGAACGGCGAGGGCGACCTTGTCGTAATGGACATCAATACCTATGCCCAACGCGAGAGCATGCTACGGTTGAGGGAAACGCTGCTGCAAGCAGAGGCGGACATACAAAACGGGCGCGTTTATACGGTTGATGAGACGGCATCCGCCATGAAAAAAGTCATAGCAGAGACGCTTGATGGACAACGCGGATAGACTGTACGACGTCAAAATAACGAAAGCCGCATGGGAGCAAATGCTCGGCCACGCGCGCTTTCTAGCGCATGTCAGCGCTGACGCGGCAAACAGGCTTGTAGATGAGTTCCTTGAAAAAACCTCAACGCTACGGCAGATGCCCGAGCGTTGTCCGTGGTTGGCTCATGAAACGATACTACACCAGAAATATCGGAAAGTGTTCTTCGGAAAGTTCCATGTGGCCTTGTTTGAGGTTCGCGGAAGCACGGTTTTTATAGTCGCCGTGGTAGATTGCAGACAGGACTACGGCTGGTTGTTATAACCCAACCCTCATCGCAAACCCACACGGCTGACCCACGGCTTGGGCACCGGTTTTCGTGTCCGCATAGACAGTTTGGATTATCTTCGCTTCTCTGGTATGATAATCTATCATACCAGGAGGCGTGATGGGTAAGGAAAAGATTGCCATTACTTTGGATCATCAGACTGTTACTGAGTTGGATCGGCTGGTAATGGAAAAGGCTTTCCAGAGCCGCAGTCAGGTTATTCAGGAAGCAGTCAGCGAAAAATTACAGCGTTTGAAGAAGACCTGCCTGCTCACCGAGAGCGCCAAGCTCAACCCGCGGATTGAGAAAGAACTGGCTGAAGAAGGGCTGGCGCTGGATGCGGAAGAATGGCCGGCATACTAAGAGGTGAGATTCGCTGGGCTGAACTGGGGGCTACCATAGGCCGAGAGCAATCCGGCCTGCGTCCGGTATTGATTCTCAGCCATGATGTGTTCAACGAGCGTTCCGGCACGGTTATTGCTGTTGCCATTACCAGCCAGCTGCAAAAGGCTGGATTTCCATTGACTCTTGAGTTAAAGAGCGGTGGTTTGCCGAAGCAGTCATGGGCTAAAATCAGCCAGATTCGGACTCTTTCAACCGAGCATATCGGCAAACTTATCGGCAGGCTGTCACCTGAAGAACTGGCACAGATTATCGAAGGCCTGAACGGAATCGTCGCCTGATTAAGCTGCCAGACTCCACCAAGGTATCACTAATCACCTGAACGAGTACTGCCTCTGGAAATTATCCTGATTAAAAGATAAAATAGCTGGGCGGATCGTTTGCAGCGAAAGGAACAGCACATGTCAGACAAACTTGAAACCATCGTCGTCCATGCCGGGCAGGAGGCTCCCGACTCCGCCACCGGTGCGCGCGCCGTGCCGATTTACCAGACCGCTTCCTACGTGTTCAAGGACACCGACCACGCTGCCGAACTGTTTGGCCTCACCCAATTGGGCAATATCTACACCCGCATGATGAATCCCACCAACGATATTTTTGAACGCCGCATCGCCGCCATTGAGGGCGGCACGGCGGCGCTGGCCACCGCTTCCGGGCAGGCCGCCATCACGCTGGCGCTGCTGAACATCACCCGCCCCGGAGATGAAATCGTTTCGGCCAACAACCTTTACGGCGGCACTTACGAGCTGTTCCACTACACCTTCCCAAAACTGGGGAGGACAGTCCGGTTTGTCGAATCTGGCAATCTCGATGCCGCTAGAAACGCCATAACCGATAAAACGCGTGCCTTATTTGCCGAGACCGTGGGCAATCCCAAGCTGGACATTCCTGATTTTACCGCTCTCGCCGGCATAGCCCACGCAGCCGGCATTCCACTGGTGATAGACAACACCGTCGGCGTTGGACTGGTGCGCCCTATTGACTACGGAGCAGACATTCTGGCAAGTTCGGCCACCAAGTACATCGGCGGCCATGGCACCACCCTCGGCGGCGTGATTGTTGACTCCGGCAAATTCAGATGGGATAACGGCAAATTCCCCGACTTCACCGAGCCGGACCCCTCATACCACGGGTTAAAGTTCTGGGACGCCTTCGGCAATTTCCCAGGCATGGGCAACATGGCCTTCGTTTTCAAAGCGCGTGTGCAGCTTTTGCGCGACATCGGTGCCACGCTGTCGCCCTTCAACGCCTTCCTGCTGTTGCAGGGGCTGGAAACGCTGGCATTGCGGCAGGAACGCCACTCCCAAAACGCTTTGGCAGTGGCTCGGTGGCTGTCCGACAATCCGAAGATAGCCTGGGTCAATTACCCCGGGCTGCCATCGCACCCCAGCTATCAGCTGACGCAGCGATATCTCGGCGGGCGCGGCGGAGGGCTGGTCGGTTTCGGCATCAAAGGAGGACTGGAAGCCGGCAAAAAGTTTATCAACTCGGTCAAATTGTTCTCGCACCTGGCCAATATCGGTGATACCAAGAGTCTGGTGATTCATCCCGCCTCCACCACCCACCAGCAGCTTACCTCTGCGGAGCAGGCCGAAACCGGCGTAACCCAAGACTATATCCGCCTATCCATAGGCATCGAGGCAATCGATGACATCATCGCCGATCTCGAACAGGCAATTGACAAGGCCACCGGCTGATACAATCTGATATAATAGCTTCATGACTGAAAAACCCCCTGTTGACGGCTGCAGCGAAACGAAGCAATTCACTTTCGCCAGTCTGCCGCTGGAATCCGGCGAAATACTGGGACCGGTGACGCTGGCCTACGAAACCTGGGGGACGCTCAACAGGGAGCGTTCCAACGCAATCCTGATTTGCCATGCCCTGACCGGCAACGCCCATGCCACCAGCTGGTGGGAGACCATGGTGGGGCAGGGCAAAGCTTTCGATACCGAAAGATATTTCGTTATCTGCTCCAATGTAATCGGCGGCTGCCACGGTAGCACCGGACCTTCTTCACAAAATCCAACCACTGGGAAACCATACGGGCTGGACTTTCCCGTCATCACCATCGGAGATATGGCGGCGGCACAGGAACAGCTGATAAACCACCTCGGCATAGAAAAACTGCTGGCGGTGGCCGGCGGCAGTATGGGTGGCATGCAAGCGCTGTCATGGACGGTTAAATTCCCCTCTCGGGTGAAATCGGCAGTGGTAATCGCCTCAGCCGTGCGTCATTCGCCGCAACAGATTGCCTTCAACGAAGTCGGGCGACAGGCGATAATGGCAGACCCCCATTTCAACAAAGGACAATACTACAATGGTAATCCGCCGGAGCGCGGGTTGGCCACAGCGCGCATGGTGGGACACATCACCTATATGAGTGACCAGTCAATGGAAGGCAAGTTCGGCCGCCGTTTCCGCGAGAACCGCTCCGCCACCAAATTCGGCGGAGACTTCGCCGTCGCCGGATACCTGCAATACAAGGGGGATGCCTTCGTCCAGCGCTTCGACGCCAATTCGTACCTGTATATCACGCAGGCGGTGGACCTGTTTGACCTGACCGCCCTAAAAACACTGCCGGAGATGCTCCAGGACAGCCGCGGTATTTCCTTTTTGGTATTGTCTTTCAGGAGCGACTGGCTGTACCCATCCGCCCAGTCCAAAGAGCTGGTGCGCGGCTGCAAACTGGCCGGAATAGACGTTACCTATGCCGAGCTTTCGTCGACATACGGTCACGACGCCTTCCTGCTGGAAACAGAGGAGGAAACGCCGCTGGTCGGCCACTTCCTGCGCCGCATCGCCGGCTCCGTTGAAATCGCAGGCCATGTCTGAAGATAGAATCCGCGCCGACTACCGCATCATCGCAGAACTGGTTGCCAAAAACACGAGCGTGCTTGACCTGGGCTGCGGCGACGGCGGGCTGCTCAGCTACCTGGCTGACACCCGAGGCGTACGTGCACGCGGTATCGAACTGAACGACGAGGCCGTGCTGTCCTGCGTCAAGCGCGGGCTATCGGTTTCGCAGCAGGACATCGACGCCGGGCTTTCCGAATATGGCGACGCCTCTTTCGATTATGTTATATTGAATCAGTGTATGCAGCAGGTAAAACTGCCGCACACCGCCATAGGGGAGGCGGTGCGAGTCGGAAGACAGGCAATTATCGGCTTTCCCAACTTCGCCCATATTTCGTCACGCTGGCAACTGGGAGTGCTGGGACGCGCACCGGTAACACCGTCGCTCCCCTACCAGTGGTATAACACCCCCAACCGCCATTTCTTGGGAATTTCCGATTTTAAGAGGTATTGTGAAGCTAACGGTTATCTGATTGAGCAGGAACGCTATCTGAACGACGAAAAAAGGGTGAGGTTTATGCCCGGGCTGCTGGCGCAGACCGGCATCTTCGTCATCCATCGGAGGAAATGAGCTATGAAACGCATCTATCTTGATTACGCGGCCACCACCCCCACCGACCCCGCAGTGGTACAGGCAATGCTGCCATACTACAGCGAAGCATTCGGAAACCCCTCTAGTCTGTACTCGTATGGACAGGAAAATCGGGAGGTCCTGCAAAAAGCGCGCCGGACAGTCGCCGCCGCCATCGGCGCCGACCCTGATGAAATTATCTTCACCTCCTGCGGCACCGAAGCCGACAATGCCGCACTGCTCGGCACAGCCCGCGCCAATATCGGCAAGGGGAATCACATCATAACCACCTCTATCGAGCATCACGCCGTTCTGGAAACGGCGCACGCCATGACAAAAGAGGGCTTTGACGTAACCATTGTGCCAGTGGACGGTGACGGCATCGTAGACCCCACCGTTATTGAAAAGGCCATTACCCCAAAGACCACGCTGATATCGGTAATGCACGCCAACAACGAAGTGGGCACGATTCAGCCGATAGCCGAGATAAGCAGAATCGCGCGCGGCGCCGGGGTTTATTTGCATACTGACGCCGTGCAGACGGTAGGCCACCTGCCGGTAGACGTAGACGAGATGGGGATTGACCTGATGTCGGTATCGGCGCACAAGTTCTACGGACCCAAGGGAGTCGGATTCCTCTACGTAAGAAGCGGCACTCGCATCAACCCCTTCATGCACGGCGGCGGACAGGAGAATGGACGCCGCGCTGGCACCGAAAACGTAGCGGGCATCGTAGGAATGTCCACAGCGCTTGAAATAGCTCTCGCCGACCGCGACGAGGAGGCGGCACGCCAGACTTCTCTGCGCGACCGACTGATAAGCGGACTCGTTGACGTCGGCGGCATACAGCTGAACGGCCACTCCGACAAGAGGCTTCCCAACAACGTCAATGTCAGCGTGGATTATGTTGAAGGCGAAAGCATGATGCTCAATCTTGATCTGGATGGCATCTGCATTTCAACCGGCTCGGCCTGTTCATCCGTTTCTGCCGAACCTTCGCATGTACTGACGGCACTCAACATTCCGCCAGAAAAAGCGCACTGCTCGTTGCGTCTTACACTGGGCAAATGGACCACTGAAGAAGATGTCGAACGGGTGCTGGAGATATTCCCATCGATGGTGAAACGCCTGCGGGCGATGTCTCCGCTAGGACACGGGAGGTAAGTCTCATGGCAAACAACAGTCCACCAGAAAAATTCAAGGGCGACGCCATCATCACCTTCGAGGATGTGCCAGTGGCAATACGCGCCGAGAAACTGCTCAAGGCGTCCGGCTATCCCTGCAAACTGGTCGCGCCCCCACCACAGTTCCGCCTGGGTTGCGCGCTGGGCGTTGAGATAATGGCATATCAGCGCAGGTCCATCGAGACACTGCTTGAAGAAAAAGACGTCCATATTTCTCAGATGGTCGGGCTTGACAGCGACGATTCCGCAAAGTATTTCAACGAAACCGTGATAGACCATTTCAAAAACCCGCGCAACGTGGGAGAGATTGAAAACGCCGACGCCGTAGGACACGTCAACAATTCCTCATTAAGCATCAACGCCGACCTTTACTTGAAAATCATGGACGGCGTGATTACCCAGGCGCGTTCAAAATCCTTCGGCTGCGGCGCGACCATCGCCGCCGGCTCCATAATCACCGAGTTGGTACATGGCAAACGCATGGACGAACTCTCCGCCATCAACGCCGCCGCCGTGGACAAGGCGCTCGGCGGACTGCCGGAATCCAAGTCCCACACCGCCACAATGGCCGCCGATTTGGTAGCCTCGGCCGTTGCGGATTATAATAGCAGGCAATCCATCGGAAAATGATCCTATGACAGAAGCCTATCTGGATCACGTAAGCGCCACCTCCGTTCTCTCCGAGGTCAGGGAGGCCATGTTGCCGTGGCTTGGGGAGCGCTACGGCAACCCGTCTTCGCTGCATAGCCGCGGGCAGAAAGCGCGTGAGGCCATGGACAGCGCCCGCGAGCAGGTAGCGGCGTTAATCGGCGCCCGGCCTGATGAGATTATCTTCACCTCCTGCGGCACCGAGTCCAACAATCTGGCTGTAAAGGGACTGGCGCAGGCATCAAAAGGCACGCACGTCCTGCTCTCGGCGATAGAGCATGTTTCAGTGCTAACCCCAGCCAAGTCTCTCAAGCGCGCCGGATTCGAAGTAGAGACGCTTCCGGTCGACAAATACGGCATGGTGAACCCGGCGGACGTCGCTGCCAAAATCCGCCCAGACACCGCCTTGGTTTCCGTGATGTTGGCCAACAACGAAATCGGCACCATCGAGCCACTGGCAGAAATCTCAAAAATCACCCGCGAAAAGGGCGTCCTGCTTCACAGTGACGCCGTGGCTGCCGCCGGCTCCATACCGATTGACGTTGTGGCGCTGGGGGTGGATGCCCTCAGCCTGGCCGCAAACCAGTTTTACGGGCCGCCGGGGGCCGCCGCGCTATGGCTCAAGAGCGGGTTGAAGATTGCCCGCCAGCTCGAAGGTGGCTTCCAAGAGGACGGCCGCCGCGCCGGCAGCGAAAACGTCCCCGCCCTCGCGGGTATGGGCAAAGCCGCGGAACTGGCCCGGCTTGAGATGTCGAAGCGGACCGCTCATCTTACCGGCCTACGCGACCGGATGCTGAAGGAAATCCCCGAGCGCGTACCTCACACCTTCGTCACCGGACACCCCACACAGCGCCTCCCCGGCCATGCCAGCTTCGTAATTCAGTTCGTGGAAGGCGAGGGAATGCTGCTCAGGCTGGACCTGACGGGCATCTCCGTCTCCAGCGTTTCCGCATGCACCTCCAAAGCGCTCAAAGCATCCCATGTGCTGCTAGCCGCCGGCATCGACCAGACCATCTCGCAGGGTTCGGTGGTTTTCAGCGCCGGTATCATGACAACAAATGAAGAGATAGATTATGTCATGGAGACACTGCCACAGGTGATTGACCGCCTGCGCCAGATGTCTCCGCTCTATGCCAAATTCCTCAAGGAGAATAAATAATATGGCCGTCTATTCCGACAAAATCATGGATCACTTCACCAACCCGCGCAATGTGGGCGAAATTCCCGATGCCGATGGCGTGGGAGAGGTTGGCAACCCTGTCTGCGGCGACATGATGACCTTTTACATCAAGGTCAGAGACAACCGCATTGAGCACGTGAAGTTCAAGACCTTCGGCTGCGGGGCGGCTATTGCCGTTTCCAGCATGACCTCTGTGATGGCCACCGGCAAAACACTGGAAGAGGCCATGCAAATCACCCCGCAGGGTGTGGCCGACGAGTTGGGCGGGCTGCCCAAGGTCAAATTCCATTGCTCCAATCTGGGAGCGGACGCTCTTCACCTGGCTGTCAATAATTACCGCGAAAAACTGGGGCTGCCACCGCTGGGAGAGCCGGTTTCCGCCCATGACCACGATGACGATGAGGACGAAACTCCCTCCTGCGGCTCGGCCTGCGCCACTTAGCGGCTGGCTGTAACTTTTTGGGCTGTTCTGCCTTATATAAGGGGATGCCACCTCCGGTGGCTCAGCCTACGTGGCGAGGTGCTAATCAAGCGAGCGCGTAAAGTAGAAGACCGAAAAAATCCTGTTATTACAGGAGGACACAATGAAGCGGAAACTGCTTATTTCATTGCTATTAGGGGGTCTGTTGAAAAATCACCTTGTTCATTATAATAAAGCAGCTTGCGCGATGTATAATTAGGCATAACAAAAGCATGAGGGACAGATGAATACAGCGCAAGTGGAAATGGTAAGCATAGACCAGTTAGTATCTCAAAACCATACCTACCGTAAAATGAAAAAACATCTGGATTTTGAACGCATCACCAAAAGTGTAACAATCAAGGAAAGTGAAGCAGGAGCCATCGGCTTCGGCAAGACTCGTTTGGTCACATGTTTAATATACTCTTTATGTTAAAGATGAACAGGGTTATCTACCACTGTACTAATTATGCCTAAACCAGCGTCCGGCAGCATTATTCCAAAATCCGAATTCCGCGCTTATTGCATCGCCGCAGTAGGCAACGGCATGATCTATGGACTCATGTCCTCGTTTATTTCGGACTTTTACATCAGCGTTCTGCGCGTAGGACCGCTA
>WREQ01000033.1 GCA_009779255.1 Dehalococcoidia bacterium | reverse complement strand
CTGGTGGGGTGGAGCAACCACCCATCGCCCCACCGGATGCTTCGTCACTCGCAGGCTCGTTCCTCCAGCATGGATTTATGGCCAAGTCCATCCTAGAGGGAGTGCAGCGACCGAAGGATCTGGCGGCGTGGGTGCCAGTTACTACTCCCCGCCTCCTCCGGATGCTTCGTTACTCGCAAGCTCGTTCCTCCAGCATGGATTTACATCTGTTCGGGATTGCGGCTTTCGCTCAGGCGGACTGCAACGATGTGTGGGGAGCGGAGTGGGCTGAAAGCTAACTGCCAAAAGCTAATCGGTGCCCGTTGATGGCTAATGCGTCACCAATCTATCCGGCCTGACTCAGTTTGCCGACCAGTGACCATGCGGTGGCATGTTCGATGATGACATCGACCTCTTTTCCTACCAGCCCGCCGTCCCCGCTAAAAAACACAATCTTGTCGTGGCGGGTGCGGCCGCGCCACCGGTTTTTATCGTTGCCTTCAACCAGCACGGAAACTGTCTGACCTATAAGTGTGGCGTTGATGCCGCGCGCAATGCCTTCCTCCAGTTGTTCGATGGCGGCCAGCCGTGATTTTTTTACCTCTGGAGGCACGGTGTCAGGTAGCAACGCGGCTTTTGTGCCGGCGCGCGGCGAGTAGGCAGCGATGTGTATGGCGTCGAATTTGAGTTCGGCCATCAGGTCGTAGGAGTTTTTGAATTGCTCATCTGTCTCGCCTGGGAATCCGACGATTAGGTCGGTGGTTATAGCGATGTCAGGCATGGCTTCCCTGAGCCTGCGCACCAGATCGCGGTACTGCTCCACGGTGTATCCGCGGCGCATGGCTTTCAATACGGTGTCGTCTCCGGCCTGCACCGGCAGGTTTACCTGTCGGCAGACTTTTGAGAGGCGCGCCATGGCTTCGATAAGGCGCGGGCTCATATCCTTGGGGTGGTTGGTGAGGAAACGCAGTCGCAGCAATCCCTCGATATCGTTGATTTCGGAAAGCAGGTCGGCCAGGTCGGGTTTATCGGGCAGGTCATGGCCGTAGGAGTCAACTGTCTGTCCAACCAGCGTCACTTCTTTGACCCCGCCAGCCGCAAGCTGTCGCACCTCGGTGATAATCTCTGTCAAGGGGCGGCTCTTTTCGCGGCCGCGGCGGTATGGCACGATGCAGTATGTGCAGAAGTTATTGCAGCCCTGGATAATTGGGACATAGACGCTGATCGCTGCGCGCTCCGGCAGTATGAGGCAGTTTTCCCCGTTCAACCATTCGGGAATTTCACCCGGCGGGAAGAAATCATCTACATACGGGAATTGTTTCCGGAGAGCCTCAATATCCTCGCCGACAAAACAGCCGGTTAGGGCGATGCGCATGTGCGGGCGGTCGCGTTTGAGTGCCTTGAGGTTGTGGAGCTTGTTGACGACTTTGTCCTCGGCGCGCTGTCGCACAACACAGGAGTTGACGATTATCAGGTCGGCGTTGTTGGCACCGGACGCCGCCGAGTAGCCACAGGCCGCTAAGCGTACCTCCAGCCGCTCGGATTCGGCGCGGTTCATCTGACAGCCAATGGTCCAGATATGATAAGTCTGGCAGCCGGTATTAATCGGAAGAATTTCTTTTTTGCCTGTCATTCGTGCTTCTCAAGGCAAGCACTGCGCCTGCGAATACAATAACGAATAGGACGAAGTTAACGATTGTCCACCAGTCCACCAGTCGCATGGGGTTATTCATGTTCTCGGTCAGGAAGAAGACAATTACGCCTGCGGTACCGGCGATAACAGCAACGAGCAACCACAGCAGGTTGACAGTCTTACGAGTCCCACCGCTATCCTTGCGCTTCCTGAAGAAGGCATACACCGAAGCCGCAAGAGCCGTCACAGCGCCCGCGATGCACAGTGCCAGATTTGCCAGCGCCCATTCTGATTCCCAGTTGGCTCTTACGGTGACGTCGCTTGCCGGCATGGTGAAGGTGGTTGTGGCGCTGTTTGAGTTCGCCAGCGTAACGCCGCCAGAAACAACCGTCCATCCGGTGAAGGTGTATCCGTCCCTGACTCCGGCGTGTATGGTTACGGCATTGCCAGAGGTGTAAGTGCCAGCGCCGGTGGTAGAAGTATAGCTGTCGTTGACTGTGACGTGATATGTGACGGGCGGCGTCTGCGTCCAGTTGGCTCTTACGGTGACGTCGTTTGCCGGCATGGTGAAGGTGGTAGTGGCGCTGCTTGAGTTCGCCAGCGTAACGCCGCCCGAAACAATCGTCCAGCCGGTGAAGGTGTACCCGCTTCTGGTGCCGGCATTGATGGTTACGACACTGCCAGGGGTGTAAGTGCCAGCGCCAGTGGGAGAAGCATAGCTGTCGTTGACTGTGACGGTATAGGCAGAAGGCGGCGGGGGAGTCTGCGTCCAGTTGGCTCTTACGATGACATCGTTTGCCGGCATGGTGAAGGTGGTGGTGGCGCTGTTTGAGTTTGCCAGCGTAACGCCGCCGGAAACGACCGTCCAGCCCGTGAAGGTATATCCGTCTATGGCGCCAGCATTGATGGTTACAACACTGCCGGGGGCGTAAGTTCCCGTGCCGGTGGTAGAGGCATAGCTGTCATTGACATGGAGCTGATATACCGTGGGTGGTGGCGGAGTCAGTGTCCAGTTGGCTCTTACGGTGACGTCGCCCGCCGGCATGACAAAGGTGGTGATGCCGCTGTTTGGAGTAAATAGAGTTACGCCGCCGGAAACAACCGTCCAACCGGTGAAGGTGTACCCGCTTCTGGCGCCGGCATGGATGGTCACGACGCTGCCGTGGGTGTAATTCCCCGCGCCCGTAGGATAGGTATAGCTGTCGTTGACTGTGACCCGGAAGGTTGGTGGATCTGTAACAGGCGGGATGGGTGGCTCTGTATTTTGCTTGGTATATGTTGCCATGATGGTTGCATTTCCAGCGGGCATGGTGAAAATGGCGTCGGACGCGGAGGCGCTGGTAAACGAACCGCCCCCGCTTACGATTATCCACTGGTTGAACACCATGTCGGCAGACGGTGGGTCAGCCGAAACAGGTATTGTTTCTTCGTAATGGTAAACGCCCACCCCCAGAACATCGACGCCATTTTCGACAGTAAGCGTGTATTCCAGAAACTCAAAATGCGCCGTAACTACGGCATCATTGTCCGATATTGTGAATGTTGTATCGGGCAAAGACGGGTCTGCGAATATCCCGCTACCGTTGTCAATCGTCCAGCCGCTGAATACCATGCCTGTCTGTGGGGTGGCGGCGGTGATGGGTATGACTGCTTCCGAAACATGAGGCCCATCCGCGCCTGTGCCGCCGTTGACGGTAAGATGGTAAGTTTTATCTGTGTAATTCGCGGTAATTGTTACAGCGCGGTCTGGCGTGACAAATACGGTCGCGGTAGAGCCAGCGGCGACAAATGACCCTCCTGTGCCGGAGGACATTGTCCAACCGCTGAACACTTTCCCTGCAACTGGATGGGCGGCGGTAATATTCAGCCTTGTACCCGCATAGAAGTCGCCTGTAGCGGCATTGATTGGTACGCCGGTGCTGGTGGAATTGATGATGCCGTTTTCAACAGTAGTGGTGTATTGCTGCGGTCTGTTGGCCGGGTTGGGTGCTGTGCTGGGGTCAACATAAACAGTCACTGGTTCGCCGGGCATGGTGAAAGTCGTCGCCGTCGAATTGGCGTCGCCGAACGCACCACCAGCGGTTGTTTTAAGCCATCCCGGAACTGTCCCCCATGGCTGGGAAAACGCAGTTATATTGATTATATCCCCTTCCGCATAGTACCCGTAAGAAGTTGAACCGTCGAAGTTTCTGTTACCCGCATCAATACTACCGCCGGTAATACGAAACACATACAGCGGTTTGAAATTTGCGGTAACGGTGACATTGGACGCGGGCATTGTAAAGACGGAGTCCATCAGCGAGGCGTCGGAGAATGTTCCCCCGCCGTCTGTCGTCCAATTGACAAATCTATTGCCGTTGATGGGGTTTGAATTGGGGTTAATACCAGCGGTGGCGATGGGTGTTTCATGCGTGACAATATCTACAGGGTTTCCTGCAGTGACCAAAAGCGAAGTCTCCCCGCCGTCAGCTGTTCCGTTCACTATGGTGAGAATGAATGTGTTTTGAATCACTCCAACATCAAGCGTATGAAAATCTGTGCCATATCGTATTCCGCCGTTGTTTGTATCCAGTGGCTCGTTGTCCCAGAACACGCTGCCAGCAGGCAGCATAGACAAGTCGTTGCTTGCGTTTTGAATGTAGGGATATTCGCCGGTGCCGGTGGCCGTATTCCACGCGACAACAACGCCGGTAACCGGGGTTGAAAGTTTGCCCTCGGGACTGATGACCTTGTTCACGGCGTTGCCCCACGCAAAAACAAGCCCGCCGTCCACTGTGACCGAATCAGCCGCTGGCCTCCCAGAAGCGTCTATGGCCAGGCCGCTTGTTGCCAGTACCTTGGCGCTTCCCGATATTTCCACGGTGCTGTTGTAGCCCGTTATTCTCACAGCTGTACCAGTTCCAGTTGCTTCAACTGTGCCGCCGCTGATTACGATTTTTGCGCTGTCGACTTCGTTAAGGGTGGTGGTCGCGGTGCTGATGGCTGTGCCGGAAACGGTGGAAACCCTGCCGCTCGTGACCGTCGTGGTTGAAAACTCGCCTACAAGGTTGATGGCGCGCCCCGCGATAGCCTTAACCTCTCCGCCGTTGACCAGCACGTTCTGCGACGTTTGTAAAACATAGCTTTGATTGCCAGGATTAGTCGTTTCGACAAGGCCGCCGCTGACGATGATATTGTCAATTGGAGAATTGGGGGAGGGGGAGTAATTCATGTAGATTGTGGAATTGGTGTTGCTGGCCGCGTTGTTTCTGACCACACCACCGGATACTGTCACGACGGACTCAATACCTGTGGAACGTATCGCGCAGGCGGAACCAGATTCGACAAGCCCGTCTGAAATGTTGATCTTGGTGTTATTACTGCTTGAGGTCATACCGCTGCCGTCGTTTATTGCATAGCCGTTCGGTACGGATAGGATTTTGCCGTTGGCGCCGTTGACGTTGATTTTGGCGTCAAGTACTCCTGCGACTATTGTGACAGCCGAGCCGGAACCGGAGCTTTGAATGGTGCCGTCTGTGACGTTCAGTGTAACGCCGCCTGAAATATATACCGTGCCGCCGGCGCCGGTGGTAACATCTATGGTCGCGCCTCCGCCTAGGGTGAACGTACCGCTTCCAGACAGGGTCAGCAAATAATTATTGGCTGTTGCGTTGCCTGTGAGCGTAGCGTTCCAATTTACCGTAACGCCGGAGTCGATGTTCAGATGAAGGTTTGTGGTTTGGTGCGCCGTTCCACTGACGGTGACCATGTTGCCGCTGACGGAGGCTGTCAGCCCGTTGATGTCATTGATCTGTGTCCCCAGTGCTGATGCGGTCGCGGCATATACGGCTGAAGAGTCGGGGGCTGTTGTAAAAATCATCGGTACCAGCGCGGCCGTCAAGAGTATTGAAGCGATTATTTTCTTCATTGTTGAAAACCTCCGAATTGTTAAGCGCTGCGACCTGAAAGTATTTCTGCGCATAGTAGAACACACCATAGATATTTAAGTCAATAGGCTGTATGAGTCCAATATCTATTTGAACTTATACATAGGCTTGCCTCTGAAATTCATAGGACCGGCGGCGCACCCGATGATATGACTGCAAGCAATAAGCTGCGTTATAAAAGCCGAATATCGATGGTGAATTAAGTCGCATAAACCGTACAGTCAGGTTTTTCCATGCCGTTTTCAGTTGGTCAAAGTTGTTATAGATTACAGGATCTGCTATGCTGACGCCGGCGATGGCGCATGTCCGCCTACGGTTTGGCTATGGTAGCTTACCGGGTGCGTAGCGCGCCGTTCAAATTACTGAATCGTGTATACAAGCCATGCCGACGGAGATTTATTCCTGGAAAGATGAAATTGGGAATGACGGCAAGGATTCAAAACAAGCGGCGAGGGTATCCGCTATGGTTTTACCCAACTAGGAATGTTTGTCGCCAATGTGCTTAAAAATGCCAAAAACTTTCAAAGTCTGGTATACATGGTGTTCTTTGGAGGATATTGTTTCACGCTCACCTTATGCTGTAGGGTTTGCAAACAAATCCCAAAACCGCTGGCAGACCCCTTGCTTATCCGGACATAGGTGAACAGTTGCGAAAAAGCTTTTTAAACACTATTGACAAAACAAAGTAGAAAGCGGGAATTATCGTATTTGCAACCATTTATGTGGCAGCCGTTTTGATTGGTAATAAGAATGTTAAAAAAATCTCACGCACTTGCGGTGCGCATTGTACGTGCGCACAGTGTTAGTCCATTTCAACACCTTGTTTATTGTTTGCATTATACTGGTGTGAGCGGACTAACAGCCTTTTGCCATAAAAAATAAATAACGACTTCAATAATGTTTCTCAACAGGAAGATGCAATGAAGAAAGATGGAAAGAGCACGCACCCCAATTTTTATGGCAAAAGCATTGAACAATCACTTTCAGAGCTGAATTCCAATATTGATGGCGGTCTTACAACGGAAGAAGCAACGCGCCGGCTTGAGACTGATGGGCCAAACAGGTTGGCAAGCGCAAAGAGGAGACCGCTTATTTTAAGGATTCTGGATCAATTCAAGGACTTTCTGGTGATCATTCTGATTGCGGCTGCCATCGTTTCTGTTGTAGCCGGCGATGGCTTGAAGGATGCCATAATCATTCTCGCGATTCTCGTGGTGAACATGATCATCGGCATAACCCAGGAAAACAGGGCTGACAATGCACTCAAGGAACTTAAGAGCATGTCCAGCCCTAAGGCGAAGGTAAGGCGCGGCGGGGTACTCGACAAGATCGACGCCGATCATGTGGTAAAGGGTGATATCATCGTTCTGGACGCCGGAGATTATATCCCTGCTGACGTCAGGATCATCGAGAGCATGAACCTCAAGATCGATGAATCGGCTCTTACCGGTGAGTCCGTGCCCGTAGAAAAGGATGCCAGGGCAGTGCTCGATGGTGAAGTGAGTTTAGGCGACAGAATCAATCTTGCCTCTATGGGTACTGTCGTCACTTATGGCAGAGGCACAGGCGTCGTCTATGCTACCGGCATGGAAACCGAGATGGGTAAAATCGCGACTATACTCAGTGAAACCGACGAGGGTAGCACTCCACTGCAAAGCAAGCTCAACTCGCTGGCAAAAACTTTAGGCATCGTCTGCATCATCACTTGTGCCATGGTCTTTCTTGTGGGCTTTTTATACAACCTTTTGGGCATTGGCGATTACAGGGATCTGATCGAAATGATGATGGTCTCCGTGTCGCTGGCCGTAGCTGCCGTACCCGAGGGTATCGCGATCGTCGCGACAGTCATTCTGGCGATAGGTGTGCAGAAGATGGTCAAAGCAAATGCTATAGTCAAAAAGCTCAGAGCTGTTGAGACCTTGGGCAGCACGACTGTCATATGCTCCGACAAAACGGGTACCCTTACACAAAACAAAATGACTGTCGTTAAGTGCTTCGATACGGATAATCTGTATGAAGTGACAGGCAGCGGTTACAACGCCGCAGGTCAGGTCACAGGCGAGCATCCTGTCACGAAAAACATAAGCCTCATGTCCGAGATCGCTGTTTTGTGTAATGACGCAACATATGATAAAGAAAATTCGAAGATGATCGGCGACCCCACCGAAGGGGCGATGCTTGTCTTCGGTGCGAAGCTTGGCAGTGACAAAGACAAGCTCGATGGGCTTTACAAGCGCATACAGGAGATACCATTCGATTCCGACAGGAAACTTATGTCCACCTACAATCTGCAGGGCGGCAAGGTCATAATGAATACCAAGGGTGCGCCTGACGGCATTATAAAGCGTAGCTCCAGAATGTACCAAGACGGGAAAGTCGTACCGATGACTGATGAGAAAAGGCAGCAGCTACTGGTACAAAATGAAGTGTTTGCAACGGAAGCTCTGCGTGTACTGGGTTTCGCCTACAAGGAGTACGAAAACGCATCTGATATAGACAAAAACGAAGAGGATCTTATTTATGTAGGTATGATGTGCATGATCGACCCGCCGCGGGAAGAGGTCAAGGGTTCTGTGGAGCAATGTCATGGAGCGGGCATCAATGTAAAGATGATTACCGGTGACCATAAAATAACTGCCAGTGCCATTGCGATAACGCTCGGCATCATGCAGCCCGGCGACGAAGCGCTTGATGGCAATGACCTTAATAACCTTGACGATAAGCAGCTTAGGGAAAAGGTCAAGACGGTAAATGTCTTTGCTCGTGTATCTCCCGAGCATAAGGTGCGCATTGTGACCGCCATCAAGGCTAACAATAATATTGTCGCCATGACCGGTGACGGCGTGAACGACGCGCCGTCTCTCAAGAGGGCGGATATCGGGATCGCAATGGGTATCACTGGCACCGATGTTTCAAAGGAAGCTGCCGACATGATACTTACCGACGACAATTTTGTCAGCATTGTCGGCGCTGTCGAGCAAGGGCGAACAATCTACGGCAATATAAGAAAGGTCACAGGTTACTTGCTGGCTAACAACATCGGCGAGATTTTGATCATCCTGCTTGCGATCATCTTCGGGCTGCCCGTCCCTCTGGTGGCAACCCAACTCTTGTTTGTCAACCTCTTGACTGACGCGTTCCCCGCATTTGCACTTGGTATGGAGGGTAAAGAGAAGGGTATCATGCGCAGAGCTCCGCGCGACCCGTCGGAGCCTATTATCAACAAAATCATGAGGCTGTCGGTCGGGACCAGGGCGGTATTTGTTTGCGCGGCTTCACTTGCCTCTTTCTTGATCGGTCATTTTGTGATTGGCGATTATATGGTCGCAATAACCATGTGTTTCTTCACGTTGGTGGCAAGCGAACTAGTGGTGGCATATCCGTCGAAAAAAGAGACTTTTTTGGGGTTCAAACGCATTTTATTCGACAACAGCTTTCTCAATATCACGACGCTAATAGCGATAGCGATTTTGTTTGCTGTAATATATATCCCCACCCTTAATGTTCTGTTTACAACAGTCCCATTGAGCTTATCACAGTTGGGGATCGCCATGGCGCTAGTTATAGTGCCATTGTGCGGCTTTGAGATATCCAAAAAGTTTGACAGTATTCCTGATTAGCGCTCTATTTACCTGGTCTGTACATCAAACCATCGGATTTACGGATTCAGAGAATTACGGCTGTCATGCTATGACCGGGCGATCAAAATCTATGGATTCATGTCTGGTGCCTGTCGTCAATAGGGATAAGCTTAGGGTTCGAATAGGTGCCAAATGGCGGAGGGGAAAGGAGATCCACTATGCTTGCCGGGCTTGTTAGGGTGAACCCTAAGACCCTCTCACAATCCAATTTTGGATTGTGTTAAGCCGGCTCCGCCGTCTGCTGTGCGGTTCTGCGAACCGCTAACAATATTTCGGATTCCAACTGTCGCAGATTGCATTTTTCATAGCGGTGTAGGGCTATCTGCATATTACAAAACCACAATCTTAAGTTGCTTTATTTGAAGGCTGTAATTTGAAATTATCAAGCCTTGCATTTACTATGTAATCCGCTGTATCAAAAGCAAATTTATAGCTGGCACAAGCTATAGGTTTTGCAATTGGGACTAACTCATCAGTTATCTCGTTTCCTTTTGCCGATACGCAAGCATCATTTATACAACAATCTTTACAACTTTCTACCATTCCCGCACTTTCCAATATAGCCATTGCCGGAGTTTTCTCCCCTGTAACTACATTTCCCAGCAATAACTTTTTATTACCTACCGCAGAAGCATAAGGGTAAATATCACCATTTACGTCTATAGAATAAGCATAATCCCTTACCATTCGCACCTTATCCAAATTGAATTTACTCATATAGGCGCCTATCATATCATCTAATTTAGTTATGCTTACTTTATCTCCCTCGTTCATCCATTTTACATAGGACTCTCCTATCTTTCTGTATTCCTCTCGCAGTGTCTCAACATGATGTTTTTTCCATTTGGATTTATAGTCTATAAAAAAATCCATAAACCTAAAGCCCAACTCTTTCAAGTGTACGATATTATCGTGCCACATTCCTATATTATCTACATTCAAAACAGAAGCAGACACTATTCGGTGTTTCTTGATTTTTTCCCTGTACTTACTTATGTCCAACAAGCCTTTTCCATCTTCGTTTACCCTGTTGTCATCATTAGCAAGTCCATCATAAGATAAACTTATTCTAATCTTATTCTCTTCGGCGAAATCAAAAAATTCCTGTGTTAATAATGTCCCGTTTGTCACTATATCTAACCTTGTGGGTTTATCTGTAGCAGTTTTTATATAATTCGTTACATATTGAATCAAATCGAATCTCAGCAATGGTTCCCCGCCAAAAAAATTAACCCTTACATACTTTTCGCTATGTTTTATCACATAGTCAACTGCGGCTTTCGCTACCTCTTCAGTCATTTCACCGGTTCCCAAAGCCATAAAACAATATTTACATCT
>WREQ01000032.1 GCA_009779255.1 Dehalococcoidia bacterium | reverse complement strand
GTCGGCTCGTCGCATCCTGGGGCTGGAGAAGGTCCCAAGGGTCCGGCTGTTCGCCGGTTAAAGCGGCACGCGAGCTGGGTTCAGACCGTCGTGAGACAGGTCGGTCTCTATCCGTGATGGGCGTTCGGAAACTTGAGGGGGTTTACCTGTAGTACGAGAGGATCCAGGTGAACGGACAAATGGTGTGCCAGTTGTTCCGCCAGGGGCATCGCTGGGTAGCCAAGTCCGGTTCGGATAAACGCTGAAAGCATCTAAGTGTGAAGCCGGCCCCAAGATGAGGTTTCCCATCCTCGCAAGAGGAGTAAGGTCGCAGGCAGACTACCTGTTTGATAGGCCGCAGGTGTAAGCACAGTAATGTGTTCAGCTGAGCGGTACTAATGACCGAGGGCTTGACCTGCTTCAAAGTTGATATTAGCAACTCGCTTCCGAATGGAAGTGCATTAAAAACTGACGCGGTGCGTCATTGCGAGGAAGCCGTAAGGCTGACGAAGCAATTGTTAACAATTTAATAGTCAATCAGGCTTAACAGCGAAATAAGTCTTCTGGTGATCAGAGCGAGGTGGTACCACCCGTTCCCATACCGAACACGGTAGTGAAACGCCTTAGCGCAGACGATACTGGGGGGGCAACTCCCTGCGGAAAATATGCCATTGCCAGGAGACTTTTTCTTTATCCTTAGGGCGCAAGCCCGAAAGGATTTTACTCGAAAGAGGCTGTTAGGCCTTTTTTGTTGTTTTGGCGGCTAATTTGAATCCAAATTAAATTCGGAAAACTGGTAAAAAATCTCTTATCCGGAAACAGCATAAGTCCGGACTTCACGCTCAAGCCGTTCTCCCAGTGCATCGTTTGCAATGTCCAAATCGTAGTCTGCCTGCGACCCCAACCAGAATCTTGCGGTGGTTCCGAAGTATCGTGCCAGGCGCAGTGCTGTATCCGCCGTGACGCATCTTTTGCCCAAGACGATTTCATTGATGCGGCGCGCTGGGACGCCGATGTTTAGTGCCAGGTGGTTCTGGCTGATTCCCATTGGTTTCAGGAATTCTTCCAGCAAAACCTCTCCGGGGTGGATGGGAGTCAGTTTTTCGGTATTATTGTTCATAGTGTTCATCCTTTAATGGTAATCTATGATTTCAACGTCATAAGCTGAATTTTCTTGCCATTCAAAACAGATGCGCTATTTATTATTGATGCGAATGCTGTATTGTCCTGCCATGTCCCCAGAAAGCTTTTCCAACCGGTTAGCCAGCGGAATACGTAAATCTGAGATGTCGTTTGCATTATCAAGCATGCGCAACTTGCGCAGTGCTACATGTTGAATATCGGGTGGCAGTTTTCTGGTCTGCTCGCGATAGAAGACTCTCTCGGTTTCTTTGTCTCTGAAGGTCTTTATCACGACATAACTGTAGGACGTATCGCGTTAAACGTCAATGGTCATGGCTGGGCGTTTTGTCATTTACCTCAGCAGTTCCATTTGCGGCAGTGTTTCCCAGTTGGCGTCGGTCAGGAAGACGTCGGCTTCGGAGTACGAGGCGTCCGGCGACAAACGCGCGAAAATGGTGTAGGCCCGGCGCAGTATATCCGGATTGTTTGGTGCGGCGGACAAGGCGCGCTCGGTCAGCTGGGCGGCTAGCAGACGAGTTTCATTGTACTCCTGGCTCTCGCCGGAAAGAAGATAAGATGCCGCCTGCAGCATCCCCAGTGCGAAATCGCCTCTCTGCCGCATGAATTCCAACAGGTGTGCGGCTGCGGCGTCAGCGGTTCGAGCGGCTGTCGCTGCGTCTTCGCCGGGCGTTACCAACGCCAGCTGGTGCGCTTCAATGAGGACGGTGCGGCGGTCTTCGGCGATGACCATGACATAAGCGTATACCGAATAGAGGCCGGGGTCAAATGGACCCACAAGATTTGTTTTTGGTTCGTTCCGGCAGTTTGTTTCATTTGCAAACTAAAAACCAACGAAAATACAACCACAGTGACTAATAGTAAAAAAAGCATCCACTGAATAAGATGGGGAAAAACACGGAGAGCGATGGTGGAGCCGAGGGGGTTCGAACCCCTTACCTTCTGACTGCCAGTCAGACGCTCTCCCAACTGAGCTACGGCCCCGATTTTGCTATGAGGAAGAAAGCCAGAAGTTAATTTAACACAAACCGGTTCTTCTTGCAAACCATTGTATGAGTCCGGAACATATTGGACTTGTATGGGGCAATTACTAATCCACCGCCCCACCGGATGCTTCGTCACTCGCAGGCTCGTTCCTCCAGCATGGATTTACGCACAAGTCCATCCTGAAGGCTCGCCACGGCGATCCGAAGGATTGGTGGAGGGGAGGGTAATCATCCGCCAAGACTCATAACACGTCTTTAATGTGTCATCCCATCTTCCTGAATGAACCCAACCACGGCGGCGGGGAGTGTATAAGTTCAAACAGATATTGGACTCATACAGGGAGTTGAAGCCGTCGCCGCGATGCTTTATACTTCTGGGCAGTTGTTACTTGAGGAGATCACCTGTGAGCAAAGCGGCAAAAGAATTACTGGTAGTTTTCCTGCTTGGCGCTGGCGTCCTGACGCTTTTGTGGGGACTGATGTACCAAGATAATACGTCGTTTATCCCCAGTCGGCCGATGCTGGTTCACAGGTGGATGTGGAGCGCCATCTGGTCGGGTGCCGGACTGATTGTGGTCGGAGTGGCGGTGCAGATTTTCCTCAAGCCGGCCAAGTCCAAGTAGTCTACCGCTTGGTTTTCCAGACCACTCCCTGCGGCGTGTCCTCCACCGCCACACCCATCGCGTCCAGTTGCCGGCGCACTTCATCTGCCTGCTGGTATTGTTTAGCCTTTCTGAGTTCAGTGCGTTTGTCTACCAGCGCCTGAATGGCGGCGGCGTCCGCTTCTTCAAGTGGCTTATGAAGCGGTTTGAAGGTCAATCCCAGCACCCCACCCAGCTCTCGTAGTGCCGCCTGTCCTTCAGAGATGTCGCGCTTGTCATCGCGCAGTCTGTTCAACTCACGCGCGGCGTCGAACAATGCAGCCAACGCCTTGGGGGTGTTGAAATCGTCGTCCATGGCCTCGATAAAGCGCTGCCTGAGCGCCGCGGTGTCATAGCCGGAGAGATTGCCGTCCTGTGATTTTGCCTCCACCGCCTGCCGCAGCCGTTCGGCGCCGCTTGAGGCGGCTTCCAGCGCTTCTGGCGTATAGGTCAGAGGGCTGCGGTAATGCGAATTAAGCACGAAGACGCGCATGGCGTCAGATGGGTATTTTGAAAGTACCTGCCTGATGCTGACGATGTTTCCGATGCTTTTGGACATTTTTTCGTCGCCCAGCTTCAAGAGGCCGTTGTGCATCCAGTACCTGACGAATGGCGCCTTGCCGGTGTAGGCCTCGCTCTGGGCGCTCTCGTTCTCATGGTGTGGGAAAACCAAGTCGGCGCCTCCACCGTGGATGTCTATTTGCTCGCCGAGGTATTTGAGTGACATGGCGCTACATTCAATGTGCCATCCTGGACGCCCCGGTCCCCACGGCGAATCCCAGGACGGCTCGCCGGGCTTAGCGGCCTTCCACAGCACGAAATCCATGGGGTTTTCCTTTTCGTCGCCAGGCTCGATGCGCGCCCCGGCCAGCATTTGGTCCAGTGTGCGGTGCGACAGTCTGCCGTAGCCTGCTGGTTTTTGCACGCGGAAATACACGGAACCCGCCGCCGGGTAGGCGAATCCCCGGTCAATCAGTCCCTGAACCATCTCGATGATGGCGGGAATTTCCTGTGTGGCGCGCGGGTAAACGTCCATAGGTGAGATGTTGAGAGCGGTCATATCCTCGTTGAAAGAGGCGATATTCTTTCGGGTTAATTCCTCGATGGTCACTGCCAGCGCGTGGGCTTTCATGATGATTTTGTCGTCGATATCGGTAAAGTTCTGCACGGTCTGGACCGTGTAACCACGGAACTTCAGATAGCGCCGGATGATGTCAAAGTTGATATAGGACATGGCGTGGCCGATGTGCGCTTCGCTCTGCGGGGTTATGCCACAGACGTACATTTTGACCACGTCGCCGGCGGGAACGAACTCTTCCTTCTGCCCGGAGGCGGTATTGCTGATTTTCATTAAAAGTTATTATAACAGGATGAGACAGCTGTTAGCTATTAGCAATTAGTTGTCATCTCCACCCTGCCCCGCCGGGGAAAATCTCACCTACCTTTTTGCAAAAGGGTGAAACTCCCCTAAATCTTCTTTATCAGCGCCACCGCCCAGGCTGCCATGCCCTCTTTCCTCCCCACAAATCCCAGCCCCTCCGAAGTGCCGGCCTGTATGCCAATATCGTCCACGTCGCAGTTGAGCGCTCCGGCCAGCGCCTCCCGCATCTTCGGGATGTGCGGGGCAAGTTTCGGCTGTTCGGCCGCAACGGTGGCGTCGATATTGCCCACTTTGTAGCCGGCTTCTTTGAGCAGGTCACCGACCTTGGCCAGCAGTTTCAGACTGGAAATACCTTTGTACCTAGGGTCGCCGGGGGGGAAGTGGGTGCCGATGTCGCCCAGCGCCGCCGCGCCGAGGAGCGCGTCCATGACGGCGTGGGTCAGCACGTCGGCGTCGCTCCAGCCAGCAAGTCCCTGACGAGATGGTATCTCAATGCCTCCGAGGACAAGCGGTACGCCGTCTGCCAGTTTGTGAACATCGTGTCCGAATCCGATACGCATAATCAGCCCTCTCTTCTTCTCCACAGCATTTCAGATAGATCAAGGTCGGAGGGCGTGGTCAGCTTGATGTTGTCGTGAGCGCCCATGTACAGCTTTACTTTAACGCCAAGAGCCTCGGCCAGCGCGGCATCGTCGGTGGCGTCAATCACTGCTTTCCGGTGAGCCTCTGTTATTATATCCCGGCGAAAAACCTGCGGTGTCTGCACTGCCCACAGGTGTGAGCGGTCGAGGGTGGATTTGACATAATTCTCTACATCTGCGGCTTTAATTGTGTCAGATACCGGCACGGCGGCAGTGGCGGCGCCGGTGTCCTGCGCAGCCTGCAGTCCATCAGTGATGAGGTTTCGGGTGACCAGCGGGCGCGCGCCGTCGTGAATCACTATCCAGCAGCAGTCTGTCAGGGTGTTAAGCCCGCGCAGAACCGAATCCTGGCGGCGCTCCCCGCCTGTGGCGACAGATATGACTTTGGCGAATTTAGCCTGGTTCAGCAGGCGCCTGCCATGTTCAAGATTGTGCGGGGAGAGGATGACGGAAATCTTGTCAATAGCCTCGCAGTCTTGGAAAACGGAAACTACCTGCTCCAGCACCGTGGCGTTGCCAAGCGGGGCGAAAATCTTGTCGATGCCGCCCATGCGCTCACCGCGCCCGGCGGCGGTGATGACGGCGCCGACGATTTGAGAGTTAAACATTGTTCTCGTCCCAGGTCTCACTCTCACCTGTGTCCTCTCCCTTGGAGGGAGAGGAAGAAGCGGGTTTCCCCGTCAGTCCCAGCTTCACCGCCTCGCGCAGGGTGCTGACTGGTATCAGTTCAAGGCCTTCGGCGCGTGCGCCCTTTATTCCTGAGCGTGGCACCAGGCATCTTTTAAATCCAAGCCGCGCTGCCTCGGCCAGTCTGCGCTCCAGCTGCGGCACCGCTCTGAGTTCACCCGACAGCCCCACTTCCCCCATCATCGCCATGTCGGCTGCTACCGGTATATCCTTGAAGCTGGAGGCAATCGCCAGCGCCAGGGCCAGGTCGGCGGCTGGCTCGTTAACCTTGATGCCTCCGGTGACGTTGACGATAATGTCCTGATTGCCTAATCTCAATCCCAGACGTCTGGACAACACGGCGGTAATAAGCAGTAACCTGCCGAAATCCACGCCATTGGCGGTGCGCCTCGGCAGTCCGAAAGCGGTTAAACTGGTCAGTGCCTGCACGACGACAAGCAGAGGGCGGCTGCCCTCGAGCGTCGCGGTGACGGCGGAGCCGATCGAGTCGCCCTGGCGCTGGGAGATGAACAGTTGGGAGGGGTTGTCTACTTCCGCCAGCCCCTTTTCCTTCATCTCGAAAATACCGACTTCGTTGGTGGAGCCGAAGCGGTTCTTGACCGCCCGCAGCAATCTGTAGGAACTGAACGGCTCGCCCTCGAAATACAGCACCGAATCCACAATATGCTCAAGCACGCGCGGTCCGGCGATGGCGCCTTCCTTGGTGACGTGCCCGGTGATGAACACGGGAGTCTGTGTCTGCTTGGCCCAACGCATCAGACGCATGGTGCATTCGCGCACCTGGGTCACCGAGCCGGAGGAGGTGTCGATATCTGACAGAAAAACGGACTGAATGGAATCCACGACGGCCAGTGCTGGCTTGAGCCGGTCAAAGTGAGACAGAATATCGTCGAGGCTGGTTTCGGAAAGGAGAAAAAGCCGTTCGCCGCTGACGCCCATACGTTTGGCTCTCAGCCGAATTTGATGCAGGGTTTCCTCGCCGCTGGCGTAGGCGACTATCCCATGTGTCGCGGCGAAGTATGCGGACAACTGCAAAAGCAATGTTGATTTGCCGATGCCGGGTTCGCCGCCGATGAGGACGAGAGAACCGGGGACGACCCCTCCGCCCAACACCCGCTCCAGTTCGGCAATGCCGACCGACCAGCGCTCCTCGGAGGCAGCTTCAATTTTTGACAGCTCCAGCGGTACGCTCAAAGGATTGACGGATGCCGTCTGGCTGGCCGACAGCGGCCTGACAGTCTGTTCGGCGAAACTGTTCCATGCGGAGCAGGCCGGGCACTGCCCCATCCAGCGCGGGCTTTCCCTGCCACACTCATTGCACATAAAAACGATGCGTGATTTAGCCATGCGATGACTTTAGCCGATTTGGGTGGGGAACGCAAGGGGGGAGAAGATTCAAGTTCCGGTTTTCGTCTGCAGTCACTGCATTAGAAACACAATGTTGTTTCCACCTAAAACATTTCACCCAAAACACAGAAAAGTCACACCACAATAAAACCGAAAATCATTGACATACCCCGATGAAGTATGATAACCTCCCGCCAGAATCCAAAGTTGGAGGGGGACAGACATGGATAACCCAACAAAGCGGAATCACTTCCTTAATCCCGTCATCAGCCTGTCTCTTGTTATTTGTCTCACAGCCTCCGGTATTTACGCCGGCAACGTATTGACTTCCGCGTCTCCTTCTTCCAACCCACCCCTCCTTGATTTCATGAGCAGTTCCGCTCAATCAACCCCTGCTTCAGCAACCGGCATAGCTATTGCGGCAGGTGACAACCATACACTAGTCCTTATGCAGGATGGCACGGTATGGGCGTGGGGAAATAACATTTCCGGTCAATGCGGCAACGGCACCACCGTAAATCCAGCATCTCCCGCACAGGTATCCGGTCTTGCAGATGTTGTCGCCATCTCGGCTGGTAGCGCCCACAGTCTGGCTGTTAAATCGGACGGCACGGTGTGGGCGTGGGGACTTAATACCAACGGGCGCCTCGGTGACGGAACAACAATCAGTCGCACCACACCGGTGCAGGTCAGCAACCTGACGGGAATTATTGCCATATCGGCTGGTACGTCGCATAGTCTGGCAGTCAAATCGGATGGCACTGCATGGGCATGGGGAAATAACGGCAGTGGACAGCTTGGCAACGGCACCACAACCCAGCGCACCACACCGGTGCAGGTCAGCAACCTGACGGGAGTTATCGCCATATCGGCCGGAGACACTCATAGCTTGGCTGTTAAATCAGATGGAACAGTTTGGGCATGGGGAAGTAACGGCAGCGGACAGCTCGGTGACGGAACGACCACCAATCGTGCCACACCGGTGCAGGTAAGTAATCTCACTGGTGCCGTGTCCGTATCAGCCGGAGGCTCTCACAGTCTGGCTGTTAAATCGGACGGCACGGTGTGGGCGTGGGGCTTGAATACCAACGGACGCCTCGGTGATGGAACGACCACCCATCGAACCACGCCGGTGCAGACAAACAATCTCACCAATGGGGTGTCTATTTCAGCTGGCACCAGTCACAGCTTGGCGCTTAAGTCCGATGGCACCGTGTGGGCATGGGGAATGAACGGCAACGGACAGCTCGGTGACGGCACCACCACCCAACGCGCCACCCCAGTACAGGTAAGCAACCTGACGGGAGTGATGACTATTTCAGCCGGAGGCAGCCATAGTCTGGCACTCGATTCCGATGGCATAATCCGGACTTGGGGCAACAACGCCAACGGCCAGCTTGGTGACTGGACATCTCTTAACCGTAGCACTCCGGTAAGGATGAGCTGGCTTTCCGGAATCATCGCAACTTCAGCCGGAACTAACCACAATCTGGCACTTAAATCAGATGGAACAGTTTGGGCATGGGGAAGTAACGGCAGCGGACGCCTTGGTGACGGAACGACCACCCAGCGCATCACTCCAGTACAGGTAAGCAACCTCACTGATGTTATCGCTATCTCGGCTGGTACGTCGCATAGCTTGGCGCTTAAGTCCAATGGCACCGTGTGGGCATGGGGAATGAACAGCAACGGACAGCTCGGTGATGGCACCACAACCCAACGCACCACTCCGGTGCAGGTCAACAACCTGACGGGAGTTATTGCCATTTCGGCCGGTGACCGTCACAATCTGGCCGTCAAAACAGATGGCACAGTGTGGGCGTGGGGCTTGAATACCAATGGACGCCTCGGTGACGGAACGACCACCAATCGCGCCACTCCGGTGCAGGTAAGTAATCTCACCGGTGCCGTGTCTATATCAGCCGGAGACTCTCACAGTCTGGCCGTCAAGTCCGATGGCACTGTCTGGGCTTGGGGCTTGAATACCAACAGCCAGCTCGGTGACGGAACGACCACCCAGCGTATCACTCCAGTACAGGTAAGCAACCTGACGGGAGTTATCGCCATATCGGCCGGAGACACTCATAGCTTGGCTGTTAAATCAGATGGAACAGTTTGGGCATGGGGAAGTAACGGCAGCGGACGCCTCGGTGACGGAACGACCACCAATCGTGCCACTCCGGTGCAGGTAAGTAATCTCGCCGGCGCCGTATCCGTATCAGCCGGAGGCTCTCACAGTCTGGCTGTTAAATCGGACGGCACGGTGTGGGCGTGGGGACTTAATACCAATGGCCAGCTAGGTATCGGCACCACCACCCAGCGCACTACGCCGGTACAGGTAAAAGGCATCACCAAGGGATGGGGGCTTTCCGCTGGTGGCACCCACAGTTTGGCTGTCCAGACAAACGGCACCCTCTGGGTCTGGGGAAACGAGTCGGGGCTTGGCAAAATATCGTCTTCAAGCGTCCCAATTCAAGCTTATATCAGCGTCAATCCGACATATATTGACGACCTGGCCTTTGAACAAAATTCATTATCGGTGCTTGGTCCGGTACAGGGGTTGCCAGACGTTACCTCAATATTTACCGCAACAGCCATCGACAATCACGGCAATCCTTATTTCGGAACAGCTGTCACTTATGCCCTAGCTCAATCGTACACAGGGGTAAGCATAGACAGCGTTACCGGAGAAGTGACAGTTACGGTCAATGCCATGCAGGGAACAGTGGAAGTAAAGGCATTCTGTGAAGTAATGGTTGCGAGCACCACTTTTACCATAATCATGCCTGGCAACCAGGCCTTTGACCGGAGTGTATACTACATAGCCATTCCAACCTTTGGACAGGCCGCGCTCACTGTAAACGCCATGGTATTTGACGCCTATGGCAATCCCATCCCTGAAGCGGTGCTTACCTACTCCCTAGATGCTACTTATTCCGGTGTCAGCATCGACAGCGCAACCGGTGAGGTCACCATAAGTGCTTCAGCTTCATCTTGCACCGTCGGTCTGGTTGCTTCCTACGGGCAGGTTGTGGCAACAGCCACGTTAAACCTTACCGTCTATGACGCTTTTGCCGGCACTCCGGTCAGCCTATCGGTAACTAACGGCAATCTCCACACCTTGAGTGCCTGGGCTTACGATGTTTCCGACTTCGCCGGAATGCTCTTCATTGTGGAGTACGATGACGCGGTGCTTGAAATAGACGACCTCTCTATTTTCACATGGGCTAAGGAGCTTGATACCGGAGCAATCCCCGGCACCGGTATCACTGTCGTCAGTGTTGACCCTGGCGTAATCATCTTTACCGTAGATCGGGATATTCCCAACGGCACCGTTTTTTCCGGTGTTATCAACGCCCTGCGCTTTAAGGCTCTGGCTGACGGCGTCACAACGATTACCATTTCCGAGGCTGTCACGGTAGTTTAACAGCCATCGAAAAGATGTTTTCGAGAGAAATACTGTAATGAGGTGGAATTAGCATGAATAAGCTCTTCATCAACGCGATAAGCATAACGATGCTGGCTGCGATGTTGGTGCAGACGCTCCCTTCAGACACTATCAAAATCAGTTTTCCCTCCGTCCAGCAAAATCTTCCTGCTGGTGCATATAGTAAAGACGCCACGTGGGCAGACAACTCCCCCGCAACTTCTGACCTGCCGCCTGACATTACCTTTGACGGTGACCCCCTGGCTGAGTACGAATACACGCCGCGGGCGGAGAGGTCTGGAAGTGCGGC
>WREQ01000031.1 GCA_009779255.1 Dehalococcoidia bacterium | reverse complement strand
TCGTGCTGGGCGGCGTCCATAACTCACCACGCCGCGCCACCGGCGCCGAGTCCTCCATCAACGGCAGGGCCATCAACGACGCCAACGCCACTGCCGCCGGCGAGGCCGGCCTGACCGGCAATTTGGCCGCCTTAATGCCGGCCGCCACGTACAAGGTTCAGGTTGCCAAGACCCTCATCAAGCGGGGTCTGCTCAAACTGGTCGCCTAGTACCCACCCGTCACAGGCACCAAAAGCCCCATCCCGCAGTTGCGGGATGGGGCTTTTGCTTTTTATGAGATGTGGGTTTTGTGGCCTCTGCGGCCCATGCTGGAGGAACGAGCTTGCTAGTGACGAAGCATCCGGAGGAGGCGGTGGATGGTTGCTCCACACCACCAGATCCTTCGGTCGCTACACTCCCTCCAGGATGGACTTGGTCATGGTCATAAATTCATGCTGGAGGAACGAGCTTGCTAGTGACGAAGCATCCGGAGGAGGCGGTGGATGGTTGCTCCACACCACCAGATCCTTCGGTCGCTACGCTCCCTCCAGGATGGACTTGGTCATGGTCATAAATCCATGCTGGAGGAACGAGCTTGCGAGTGACGAAGCATCCGGTGGGGTGGTGGATGGTTGCACCCCTCCGCCACCAGATCCTTCGGTCGCTTCACTCCCTCCAGGATGGACTTGATCATGGTCGTAAATCCATGCTGGAGGAACAAGCTTGCGAGTGACGAAGCATCCGGAGGAGACGGGGAGTAGTAACTGGCATCCCGCCACCAGATCCTTCGGTCGCTACGCTCCCTCCAGGATGGACTTGGTCATAAATCCATGCTGGAGGTGGATTAGCAATTGTCCCCTACAAGTCCAATATCTGCTGGACTTATACAGGGTGTTGACCACCCTTTCCAACTTTGTTATAATTAACCTTTGTCAAGCGGAGGTGCTATTATTTACGCCATAATTGAAACCGGAGGCAAGCAATACAGGGTCAGCCCGGGACAGACTGTCAAGGTGGAATCCCTTGGCGTAGCCGAGGGCGCGACCATAGATTTGGACCGTGTGCTGGCGATTTTTGACGGCAGCAAGCTGGTTACCGGCAGACCGGTTGTGGAAGGTGCCAAAGTCACCGCCACATCCAAAGGCGACGGCCAAAGCAAAAAAATCATCGGCGGCAAGTACAAAGCCAAAGTGCGCTATTTCCGCCGCATCGGTCACCGCCAGGAATACACCGAACTGGTTATCGACAGCATCAGCGGCGCCGGCATCACGGCTGAAAAGCCCGCCAAGGCTGCGAAAGCCGCGGAGACCGGGGAAGAGGAAAAGTAGATGGCTCACAAGAAAGGCGCGGGGTCGTCCCGCAACGGACGCGATAGCAAGCCTAAAATGCTGGGTGTCAAGCGCTACGGCGGCGAGAGTGTCACCACCGGAACCATCTTGGTACGCCAGATGGGAACCAGGATCAAACCGGGTGAGGGCACCGGCATCGGTCGCGACTACACAATCTTCGCCGCCATTGACGGCAAAGTCGCTTTTGAGCCGGCCGGCAAGGACAGCAGAAAGGTCAGCGTCTACGCTGAAGGTTAAGCCATGAAAGAAAAAATCCATCCCAAATATTACGAAGACGCTAAAGTTTTCTGCTCCTGCGGAGTGACCTTCGCCACCGGTTCCACCAAAAAGGAACTCAAGGTTGAGCTTTGCTCCGCGTGCCACCCCTTCTACACCGGCTCAAAGCGCATGGTTGACACCGCCGGCCGTGTTGAGCGCTTCAGGCAGCGCTATGCCGCCAAGGAAGCCGCTCAACAATAGGAGCGGTCTAAGCGAAAACCTAACAATAAAAAGGAGCGGCGATTCTTCCGCTCCTTTTTGTTTACCGGCAGTCGGTATCAGGATATTGATATTTAATTCCCGCGAGGCAATTTGATGGCAGATAAAATCAGATACGGCGGACAGGCGGTCATGGAAGGTGTGATGATGCGCGGGACTAAAAGCATCGCCACCGTGGTGCGCCGCCCCGACGGCACACTGGCCAAAAGCGTACACCCCCTGCACCCGATTTACACCGGGCGCTGGCGCAAAATGCCGCTGGTGCGCGGCGATATCGCCATGCTGGAAGCAACCGTGCTGGGAGCCGAGGCGCTGATGTTCTCCACCGGCATCGCTCTCGAGGAGCCTAGCGATGAAAAGCCAGAGACTGAAGAGAAGAAAGGCTCCTCTGGCGGGCCAATGATATGGATTATGTTGCTACTGTCGATGGCACTGGCAGTATGTATGTTCTCGCTATTGCCCCTCTTCCTGACCCGCTGGATTTTGCCTGGCATGCAGGGTTCATTAGCCTTCAACCTGCTGGAAGGTGTGCTACGGCTGGGCATCTTCCTGATTTATCTGCGGGCCGTCAGTTTTATGCCAGATATCCGCCGCACCTTTGCCTATCACGGAGCCGAGCACAAGACCATTCACGCTTACGAAGCAGGAGTAGAACTCACTCCGGAAAACGTGCAAAAGCACACCACCGCCCATGCCCGCTGCGGCACCGCCTTCCTGCTGGCGGTAATGTTGATTGCCATACTGATATTTTCGATAGTTGGAGAACTGTCGTGGTGGTGGCTATTGGCCTCACGCATACTGCTGCTGCCGGTGATTGCCGCGATAGCCTACGAAGTAACGCAATGGGCGGCGCGCCACGAGAAAAATCTGCTGGCGAAGATAATGATCGCGCCGGGAATGTGGCTTCAGCGGTTATCCACACGCCATCCCGACGACCAAATGGTGGAAGTGGCAATTACAGCGCTGAAAGAGGTTTTGATTGCCGACGGCGTCATCCCTGCCGAAACACCCGTCGCGCCGCCTGAAGCGGCAGGCTGAACCGTCTCTCTCGCCCAAAAGGAAAAGAAAGAGCGGGAGAAAAACCCCCGCTCAAATTGAAGCCTTTCACCATCCATGCCTCTCAGTTAATGGAGAGGCTTTTACTCCGCCACATCCTCCATGGTCAGCCTGCGATAGAAACATGACCTCTCGCCGGTGTGGCATGTGGGACCATCCGGTTTGGCCTGAACCAGAACGGCGTCAATGTCGCAGTCGTACCATACCATCACAACGTTAAGATAATTGCCGGAGGTGGCGCCCTTGTGCCACAACTCCTGCCGCGAGCGGCTCCAGAACCAAGCATGCCCGCTCTCCATCGTCAGCCGAAGCGCCTCCGCATTCATATAGCCCAGCATCAGCATTTCGCCGCTCAGCGCGTCCTGCACAATCGCCGGCACCAAGCCATTATCATCCCATTTCACGTTAAGCATAATTTTTACCTTTCGAAAAACAACCGACGTCAGCCCGCCACCGCTGACAGCGCCTCCGGCAGGTTAATGTCACCCGTATACAGCGCCTTGCCGATGATCGCGCCCTCCGCGCCCAATTTCCTGAGCAACTTGAGGTGCAGTATATTGGCGACCCCTCCAGAGGCAATCACGGGAAATTTGGTGGCTTCCATCAATTCGAAAATGCCGGAGAAGTTGGGTTCAGTAAGCGTGCCGTCACGCCCGATGTCGGTATATACAAACCGTCGCACCCCCAAATCCATCATGGCGCGTGCGAATTTGACCACCGGAATTTCTGTAGCCTCCTGCCAGCCATGGGTGGCGACATACCCGCCGCGGGCGTCTATCGAAACCACCACGGACTGGCCGAACCGGCGGCAGACTTCGCTCACCATCTGCGGCTTGTTGACGGCAGAGGTACCCATCACCACCCTGTCGGCACCCAGATTCAGCACCTTCCCCATCGTCTCCACACTGCGCAGGCCGCCGCCGACCTGGATGGGGATGAAAATCGTCTGCGCGATGCGTCCAATAACATCGAGATTGCCCGGTTCGCCGCTGGCGGCGCCGTCGAGATCCACAATATGCAGCCGTGTGGCACCCAATGACTGCCACCGCAGCGCCATCTCCAGGGGATCTTCAGAAAATACCGTCTCCTGGTTGAAATCGCCCTGATACAGGCGTACGCACCTGCCGCCGCGAAGGTCTATGGCCGGAATGACTTCTATCGGAATTCACCTCAAAAAAAGAATGAGAGCATTATAGCATTCAGGAGGAGAATGGTCATCCCCAGTTTGTAGATGGTTGCAATTTTAGGGCGTCCACCAACGGAGATGTCATTCTCCTCTTTTTCTGATGGTCAGATTTGGAAGCAAGACCACTTTTTATTACGAGGCTTATCAGCAAGGTTTGACAACGGGGGGGTGGGGGTACAATAATTTGGGCAGTATTTGACCAATGGTTACTATGAGATGAGCAAAACAAACTGGATAAAAATTGCGCTTACGGCAACAACAGTTCTGGCAATGGTTGCTCTGTACTTTTACTATAAGCCAATTTCCAGGAATATTGACACTACAGTTGCCGGAATTCAGTTTAGAGCTGGCGCCCAACACGAAGACTATGAAGTAATAGAAATAACGATAAATGGAACTTACGAACGTTACCTTTTCGGGAATAAGCAGGATTTATATCGCGGATACCTCTCCATAGAAGGGTATGATTTTACTTTTAGCGCGGCGGCGTCCATATTACTAACATCAGATGAGTTGTTGGCATCCAAAACAGGTCGCTTTGGTGCTATACGCTATTTGGTTAGCACTCCCCTGAACATTATTCATTTTGGCATGGGACAATTTGCAACAAATTTAGAAGAATTCGTGGTTCTCATATGGGAACCCGCTGGCGGCAATTCCGAAAACTGGTCGAGGTCACTGATACTGTGCGCGCCAGCCGCTAACAGAGAAGAAGCCGATAATATTATCGACCGACTGGTTGAACGAAATGTGATTTTTGGAACAAACGTGGAATGATGAAAGAGCAACGGGATACTGAATCAGCGGCTGTCATCCCACTCCGTGGAAAAACTTTTCACAAAGCGCTATAATCCTTCAACAAAGCTTGTTTACGGAGGAGCATATGGCAAAGACAATCGTGAAAGTCCCCTGGATTTTGAACCTACTTCTTACCATCTTCTTTGACCCCATCTGGAACGGGATCAACCGCATTATCCGCGGCAAGGTCATCATCGGCATCCTCTGGATTATCACCGGCGGGTTTTTCTGCATCGGCTGGATCATCGACATCATCACCGTCCTGCTGAACAAAGACATAATCGTACTGGCCTAGCCGTTTAAATCCGGCTCACGCAGTTCCCGTTATACAGGGCGAATTTGCGCTCACGCTTCACCCTGCTGGTTGTGTTTTTCTTTTTTACCAGCGACTGACCGCGCCGGTTCACAACTGACAATTATGTTAAAAAAGGCTATAATTCCCTCATTAGAGAGAGGCAATCCATGAAGCTAACCCGTGAAGAGGTTCTGCACATCGCCGCGCTGGCCAAGCTTGGCATGACCGAAGAGGACATTGACCGCTTCGGAACCCAGCTTTCGAATATACTGGAAAACTTCGAGGCGCTACGCAAGGTGAACACCGACGGTGTACCACCAACCACCCAACCCAACACCCTCTGCAACGTCATGAAAGACGACGTGGTGCAACCATCCCTGCCAGTCGAGGATGTACTGGCTAACGCCCCCGCGCGCGAGGGCGATTTCTTCCGCATCCGCGCGGTGATGGAGTAAATATGACCATTCCCACCAGTCTCACCATCCACGAGGCGCACCGTCTGCTGGCAAAAAAGGAGCTTTCCTCCACCGAGCTGACGCGGGCTTACCTTTCGCGCATCGAGAGCGTCGAGCCGAAGGTCAGAGCGTTAATGACCGTAACCTCCGAGCTTGCCATGAAGCAAGCGGCGGCAGCAGACAAACGGATTGCCGATGGCGACATCAAACCTCTTACTGGCGTGCCGGGAGTAATCAAGGACGTGCTGTGTACCAGAGACGCGCGCACCACCTGTTCTTCAAAAATGCTGGAAAACTTCGTGCCGCCGTATGACGCGGCGATTGTGGAAAAACTCTACGCCGATGGCATGGTGTTGCTGGGCAAAACCAATCTGGACGAGTTTGCCATGGGTTCATCCACCGAAAACTCGGCCTACTTCCGGACGCACAACCCTTGGGATTTACAGCGCGTGCCGGGCGGATCCTCCGGCGGCTCGGCGGCGGCGGTAGCGGCGGGCGAGAGTGTTTTCGCGCTGGGCTCTGACACCGGCGGCTCTATCAGGCAGCCGGCGAGCTTTTGCTCGATTGTGGGCGTCAAGCCGACCTACGGACGGGTTTCCCGCTACGGACTGATTTCCTACGCCTCATCCCTCGACCAGATTGGCCCCATGACACAGGACGTGGAGGACGCCGCCATTGTGCTTAATGCCATCTCCGGACATGACGAGCGGGACTCGACCTCCATGCCCAACCCCGTGCCGGATTACACCAGAGTACTTGGCAGAGACCTCCGGGGAATGAAGCTGGGTATACCGAAGGAATACTTCGTGGATGGTATGCAACCGGAAGTGGACACCGCCATTAAAACGGCCATCAAAAAGCTGGAGGAACTCGGCGCCAATATCGACTGGAACGTGTCGCTGCCCAGCACGCCCCACGCGCTGGCGGTGTATTACATCATCGCGCCCAGCGAAGCCTCGGCCAATCTGGCGCGCTACGACGGGGTTAGATACGGCTTCTCTTGCCAGGATGCCGCGGGTATGTGGGACGCCTTGGAGAAAACGCGGCAGTTCGGCTTCGGGCCGGAGGTCAAACGGCGCATCATGCTGGGGACTTACGCCCTCTCGGCGGGATATTATGACGCCTACTATCTCAAGGCGCAGAAGGTACGCACACTGATACGCCGCGAGTTTGACGCCGCTTTTGAGAAATACGACGCGCTGATTACGCCGACCTCTCCCACTGTACCATTCAAAGCAGGGGAGAAGTCCGACGACCTGATGGCAATGTATCTTTCAGATGTCTGCACCATGCCAGTCAACATCGCGGGCGTGCCGGCCATTTCGATACCGGCGGGGTTCGGTGGCAGCCTGCCCATCGGTATGCAGATCATCGGCAAAAACTTCGCCGAGGAAACGCTCTTACGTATCGCACACGCCTACGAACAGGCGACTGAATGGCACAAACAGAAACCGGAGATATAGAGATGAGCAAGGGCGCAAAAAGCAACACCTCCCCTTCCACCTTAAATACAGAAGCTTCGGAGTGGTATAAGAAGCTTGAAGCCGGAGTCGAGGAACTTAAGACGCAGATGGGACGCGAGGCGCAGGAATATTATTTCGACCGCTTCCTCAGAATGGCGTTGCGCGTTGACAAATTCTCTGCCGACTGCTCTGAGTGTTCCGCATTCAGGCCACAGATGGAACAGATGACGCTGGCCCTGTCCTCCGCCATACCCAATATTTCCAAAGAGCAGAAACGGCTCTTTCTGGGGCAGTCAAAAGAGATTTTGAGTCATCTCGGCAAAAAGCATAAACTCATTGCCGACGGCGAGAACATTGGCATCTGGTTGGCCATCGGCGTAGGAGCAGGAGTGGCGCTGGGGGCAGGCTTCGGCCACCCTGAGTACGGCATCCCGCTCGGAGCAGCAATAGGGCTGGCCATCGGTGCGGCGCTGGACGCAAAAGCGAAGCGCGAAGGCAAGGTTATTTAGAGACTGGACGCATCCGCTACGGCATCGTCGTGCTACTACCCATCCCCCACCACCAACTTCACCCCGGCCTCGAAAGCAGCCTGCTTCATATCGGGATGCTCATTAACCGCAGCAAATGCGTCAATGCCTGCATAGCACAGCATTCCGGCATACTTTATGTCAAGACTGGCAAAAAAGGTCTTCATCGTTTCCCCAGCGCCGGCAAAAAGATTGTCCGTCATCCTGCCAGCGACGGAGATGAAAAACCCCTTGCGCTCTCTAATGTCTTCCAGCGGCGGCAGTTTCAGCACATACTTGCGCGCCCAGTATGATTGAGCGCGATCGACCAGCTTCTTGAGCTGCGATGGTATGCCCATGAAATGCAGCGGTGCCGCCACGATGACAATATCGGACTGATTCACTTCATTGAAGGTCTTGAGCGCGTCATCCTGAAACGGACACCGGCCAATTCTGAGACAGGCGTCGCAATGAGAGCAGTCCATCATATTGAGTTCAGCAACGTGTATGAGTTTCGTCTCCGCCCCCTTATCTTTGGCTCCATTGAGAGCCTCTTCCAGAAGAATGCCGGTATTGGAGCCGTAGCGCGGCGAGCCTGCAATGCCCAGTACTTTCAATTCAAGTCCTCCCCAATATTTTCTATTATGGCTTTTTCGTGCGCCTGCATGACCGCCTGGCGCTCCGGTGTATCGTGGTCGTAACCCAGCAGGTGCAGCACTCCGTGAATCAGCAGGATAGCGACTTCCCGACGCGCAGAATGCCAGTGCTCCGCCGCCTGCAGTTCGGCCTGCGGATATGAGATAATGACCTCACCAAGATGGACCACCTCACCCTTCGGAAAAACAAACTCCGGCGCGTCCGGCGAGGCTTTTTCAAGCATGGCGAAGGACAGGACATCGGTGGTTTCGTCCTCGCCCATATAGTCGCGGTGCAGACGGCGCATCTCTTCCTGCCCGGTGATGAGTACACTCATTTCCACCTTGCGCCTGCGTTCAGCCCTGAGCGCGGCAGCGGCTACGAAGCGCAACCAGTCCGCCGAAAGCACATTATCAAAACCATCCGTAAAATTGACGCCGACTTCCATTACAGCAATGATAGCACAGCAAAGCTGACAGCTAAAAGCCGGTATGCTATAGTATGGGGTGCCGTAGCCGGAGGGATCGCATAGTGGCCTAGTGCGGGCGCCTGCTAAGCGCTTGCCCTGCGTAAGCAGGGTCGAGGGTTCGAATCCCTCTCCCTCCGCCAATTTGTGATAAATCCGAACTCATGCCTGTGGGCGACGGGTTCGGATTTGTCCGTTTTGTGAAATGGATGTAAAAGTCCCTGAAAATTGGAGTTATCCAATCAGCCCAACTTTGGGCTGATTGGCGAGATAAGCAAGTGTTTTAAAGATGAATCCAAAAATGGATACATGCCGAGGAATCCCATCTTGGGGGAGTCCTCAAAAATGAGGACTCCGAATTGCCCCCAAAGTTAGGGGCATTGAAACCAAAATTAGTTTGAACGCAAAGTTGCGCCCAAGTGGAGATGCCTCAATTTTAAGGGCATTAAGTCCATAATTGGGCTGAGTAGTTGACAACGGCGTGGACGGCTCAAAAATGAGCCGAGCATTTTTTGCTCCGTCGAAGGCATTTGGTGTAGATATTTCTAAGCGGGTGTGCTATATTGGCCGTGTTAGTAGACATTGGTTATTGGGAAGGGGATGTGGAAGGGAGGTAACGGTAAGATGGATAATTATATTGAGGCAAATAAAGCCGCTTGGGAGGAAGCCTTTGACAATCGCAAAAATAATTGGGGAGATAATGACCATATAAAGCTCCAAAGTGAACCTTTTGCATTTTTTAATAGGGATATGCTTGAAAAGTTAAAAAACACGGATTTCAAAGGAAAGACGGTAGCACAGTTTTGTTGTAGTAATGGTAGAGAGTTACTCTCGCTTGTCTTGAATAGCGGAGCAGCGTTTGGGGTTGGTTTTGATATTGCAGAAAATATTTTAGGGCAAGCTAAACAGATGGCGGAAAAAGCGGGAGTAAAAAACTGCGAATTTGTAAACTGCAATATATTAGACATTTCTATGGACTATTATAACAAATTCGATTTTATATTCATTACATTAGGTGCGATATGCTGTTTCAAAGACTTAAATGTGCTGTTTGAGAAAGTTGAAAAATGTTTGAAACCAGGAGGAACATTTCTGTTAAATGATGGGCATCCCTTTGCGTATATGCTCCCTATCCCCGGAAATGATGCGTTTGACCCTTATAATCTGAATCGACTGGCTTATCCATATTTTAAGAAATCACCCTGGATTTGGACTGGCGGGATGTATTATATTTCCGGTGATTGCGATTCTAAGCCTTTTACAGAATTTCCACACACAGTATCAGACATCATAAATGCTATATGTGTAAATAATATGCGGATAACATCATTTAACGAATATGATTACGAGATTGGTGGAATTGGCTCTGAGGTTTATGATAAAAAAGGAATTCCGTTGTCATATATTTTAGTTGCTGAAATAATATAATACATTATAGAAAGGATGTGCGGTAGATGAAGAAGGAAGATAACTTAAATGAGGCTTATGGAGACGAATTGGAGATTGAGCCATATTCACCGCATGAGCTGAAATCGAAAAAGCGTAATATAGTATCCCGTATAGCTATAAAGGGTGTTGTAGTCGTGGCGGTTATTGGAATAGCAGGTTTGATAATAAATTTTATATACCCTGATGCCTTGCATAATGTCATAGATGCTATACGAAGCACAACAGACTCTAATTATAATGTATTGGGCGGTTCAGGCTCCTGGTTTTTAAGCAGAATGGAGCGTTTCGATGGATAACATATTATCGAAAGGATGTGTGATAAATGAAGCAGAAAAAAGACTTGAACGAGGTTTATGAGGACGAATTGGAGATTGAAGCATATTCACCGCATGAATTGAAGTCGAAAAAACGTAATATAGTAGCCCGTGTAGCTATAGCGGGTGTTGTAGTCGTGGCGGCTATTGGAATAGCAGGTTTGGCAATAAATTTTCATTTAAATAAATCAGGGAATGACATAAATGTTGTACAAACTACAACTGAAAATGAATCAGAGAATGACATAAATGTTGTACAAACTACAACTGGATGGGATTATACTGATTATGTTGTATTAGGCGGTTCAGGTTCCTGGTTTTTAAGCAGAATGGAGCGTTTCGATGGATAACATAGTATTGCACCTAACACAGAGGTGTAATTTAAGATGTAAATATTGTTTTATGGCTTTGGGAACCGGTGAAATGACTGAAGAGGTAGCGAAAGCCGCAGTTGACTATGTGATAAAACATAGCGAAAAGTATGTAAGGGTTAATTTTTTTGGCGGG
>WREQ01000030.1 GCA_009779255.1 Dehalococcoidia bacterium | reverse complement strand
GGCGCAACTAGCAATAGCGCCCTGCGGGAAAACACATATGACACGTTTACGGAATACTGCCGCGGCAACTGTACCGACTAGATTAGCCAAGAAAACATACGGGTGCAGCAGCCAAGACATGACGAGCCCTACGGCAATAAGAAACAATATCCACGCCAACCCTTTTTCAGCCGGGTAAATGCGTCGGGTGGGGAAAACGCGATTTTTGGTGCGCTGCATACGGGCATCCACATGGCGGTCAAGGTAATTAGTTAAACCATTGGCCCCGCCGGAGGCAATCAAAATGGTCGCCGTAACTACAAACAGAGTGCCAACGTCAGCAAAGTAATGCTCGTATGGATTCCAATGAAGGAAGGCGAAAGTATGGGGCGGAACATTGGCGGCTTCCGGATGCGTATGGGATGCAATGATAACGGAGCAAAATCCCAAGAACCCCAGCAGCAAGGTCTCCCGGATCTTGAGCACCTCAATATAATTGCGAACCGTTTGTAACATTCCTATTTTAGCTGCTTCAAGGTCTTCTTCACCATTCGACGCTCTTGTTTGTCCATGCGTTTGCCGTGTTGTTTGGCGCTTTTTTCAAACCTTGTTTTTTCATTTTGCTTGGCTTTTGATTTACTCTGAACCTCACCGGCTTTCTTACAAAGCAAATCCTCATTCTCTTTGCTCATATAATACTCTTCAATACGAATAACGCTGTCGCTGGATTTGAAAACCTGCTTCATGGTAACCCGTACTAAATCGCCTTCCTGCCCTTTTGCCTTTCTCTGAAAATTATTGGCGCGCACAAAAAGACCGTCCGCCTCGGCATGGGTCATTCTATAAGTGTCACTGCCAATGAATAGTCTTACTGGTCTTTCAAATTTCATTTTTATCCTCCGTTAATGCAAATTGTTACTTAATAAATCCGAGCCGCTGCAGATTGTTCCAAGCGAAGTTTCTTCTCCCCGCAGACAGTTTACTACTTTTAGATATGATATATCAAAGGTGATGCGCGCGGCGAGCTAATTCTTCATCAAGATAATTCTGCAAAATTACAGCCGCCGCCATAGCGTCATCATGCTGCTTAACTCCATTCTTTTTTTTGCGCGCATTTTGCTGCATATACTCGCGAGCAGTAACAGTACTAAACTGCTCATCCACCATCTCCAGCGGAATAGGAAGCTCGGGCCTTAAGAGAGCGCAAAAAGCCTGTACCTTCTGCGCTTGCTGCCCCTCATCGCCGTTCAAGAGTAACGGTAGTCCGGCAATCAGCTTGCCCGGAGTATGCTCGCGCACCAGCGACAGCACCTCTTTAATATCACTGCTGTCATCAGTGCGTGTAATAATAACAAGCCCGCGAGCCAGCAACCCTGTAGGGTCGCTGAGCGCCACCCCAATGCGACGGTCTCCTACATCCAAGGCCATAATACGCATAACTATTCAACCGCTAACTTCTCAGCCAAACTCGCACCAAAGAGTTATTTCTGCTTCAATAACCCGTATACTGAGGCAATTGCCTCATCCAGTTTGGACACATCCTTGCCGCCGCCCTGCGCCATTCCGGGCTTGCCGCCGCCGCCACCACCGGTGACACCCGCCACCTGTTTGATGATATTGCCAGCATGGCAGCCTTTATTCACCAGATCTGGCGTTACCGTCGCAACGAAATACGGTTTGTCATCAACCACCGCGCCCAGCAGGACGACAGACGAGCCAAGTTTATCACGCAATGCGTCCGCCATATCGCGCAATGTTTCAGGACGGGAAGCTATGACACGCGCCGCCAGGAGCCTGACACCGTCAATATCCGCGGCCTGAGCCAGCAGCGCGGAAACGTCTTTGAGCGCCATATCGCGCTCCAAAGCCTCGGCTTTCCTGATTCCGGCATCCCGGCTGGCAATCAACGCCTGTACCTTTTCAGCCACACCATCGGGAGACGCGTCCAGCAACCTGCCCAGTGAGACCAGTGTGGCGATGCTGGAAGCCGCCATACTGGCGGCTTCGCGCCCGGTGACCGCCTCAATACGGCGCAGGCCAGAGCCGACGGAAGACTCGCTGACAATCTGGAACAGCCCAATTTCGCCGGAGGCCGTCACGTGGGTGCCACCACACAACTCAACACTGATGGCGGGGCGCCCCACCGACAGCACCCGCACCACATCGCCGTATTTTTCATCAAAGATGGCGATAGCTCCCGCCGCCACCGCTTCCTTGTACGACATTTCATGGTCATAAACCTGATGGTTGCGACGCACATCGGCATTGACGATGTCCTGTATCCTGCTTAACTCATCGGGAGTAAGGGGCGAAAGATGCGAAAAATCGAAGCGCAGCCGCGAAGGCTCCACCAGCGAGCCACGCTGCTGCACATGCTCGCCAAGAACCTTGCGCAAGGCAACATGCAATAGATGAGTAGCTGTATGATTGCGGGCAATATCCGCGCGGCGCTCGGCGTCAACCTCAGCGGTAACCACATCGCCAACAGCCAGACTTCCCTCAGCTACGTATCCCTGATGCAAGGTGATATTACCCGCTAATCTGACGGTGTTAGTAACTATAAACGAGGCATTTTCTGTTACTATCACGCCGGTATCGCCAACTTGTCCGCCCATCTCTGCATAGAAAGGGGTGTCCTCCAGCACCAGCGCCACCTTGTCGCCTTCGCCGACGGTTTTTGCTTCCGCATTGCCGGCGACAATACCAGTGATACGCGTGGCTTTTTCCAGCTCGGAGTAGCCCACGAAATGAGTCGGCTCAAACTCGGCCTCAATTTGCCCTTCTTTATCCCCGCCGCCGAAACGATGCGCCGCACGCGCCTTTTCACGCTGCCGCTCCATCGCTTTATCGAAACCTTCGAGATCCACCCCAAAACCGCGGGACGAGGCGATTTCACAGGTTATTTCCACCGGGAAACCATACGTATCGTAGAGTTTGAAAGCCGCGTCACCGTCGATGCGCCGACTCTGCTGAGTATCGGCATGTCCCATGATTTCATCAAGCAGTTCCAAGCCGGTATTCAGCGTTTCAGCAAATCTGGCTTCTTCAACGCGCACCACATCGAGGATAAAGCCCTGCCGCTTCACCAGTTCAGGATAAACTGCTCCCTTCTGTTCAATCGCCGCCGCCGACATATCGACAAGGAAAGGTTTGTCCAGTCCGAGTCTGCGTCCGAACAGCACGCCGCGCCGGAGCAGGCGGCGGAGGACGTATCCGCGTCCTTCGTTAGATGGCATAACGCCGTCGGCAATCAGGAACGCCACCGCCCGCCCGTGTTCGGAAACCACGCGCATGGCGCGGTCATCATCTTCGTTTTTGCCGTAGGTCCTGCCGCTGATTTCAGAGGCTTTTTTCAGCAAAGAGGCAAAAATATCCGTCTTGTAAACCGTATTCGCACCCTGCATGATGGCAGTGATTCTCTCAAGACCCATGCCAGTATCAATATTGGGACTGGCAAGAGAGGTGCGGGTGCCGTCTTTGGCCTGGTTGTACTGCATGAACACTAGGTTCCAGATTTCGCAGAAACGACCGCACTTGCATGAGGGATTGCAGTCAGGTTTGCCGCAGCCGGCTTCCTTGCCGAAATCGTAGTGGATTTCCGAACATGGCCCGCAGGGGCCGGAGTCGCCGGCAGGTCCCCAGAAGTTATCAGCGGCGCCAAGCCTCACGATGCGCCCGGACGGAACACCCTTTTCGAGCCACAGCCGGAACGCCTCGTCGTCGTCAAGATAAACGGTGGCCCACAGTTTTTCTTCCGGAATGCCAAGACGTCCAGTGATGAACTCCCAGGCAAAATCGATGGCACCGGATTTGAAATAGTCGCCCACCGAAAAATTGCCCAGCATCTCGAAAAAGGTCAGATGAGTTGAGTCGCCCACACTCTCAATGTCAGTAGTGCGGAAGCACTTCTGACAGGAGGTGAGACGCGAGGCGGGCGGACTGGCCTGCCCCAGAAAATACGGCTTGAACTGCACCATGCCGGCGGTGGTTAGCAGAAGCGTCGGGTCGCCATGCGGAATTAAAGAGGAGGAAGGGATGATTTGATGTCCCTTCTCTTCGAAAAAAGCCAAGAATTTTGCGCGGATTTCGTCGCCGGTCAATCTACCCACCTGCTTCCAATAAATTATGTAGAGGATTGTAAATTAAGGAAGCAAGGCTGTCAAAGAGAGCCAATCGCGGGATTGGTAGTGTTTGGCCAAAATCCAGACCGGAGACGAGTTATGGATTGTGCGTAATGAGTCCCATACAAGCCACCCTGGTAGAGTCCTGCCACGGCGAGACGAAGGATCTGGTGGTGATGGGGGGGTAATCATCCACCGCCGCCAGATGCATGGTCATTCCGCCCCCAAAACCCATCACGCAAGACTCATCGTTTGTCTTTAACGCTCATCTGTTTGAACGAATTCACACCCGTGTGCGCGAAAGTTATTTAAGCTGCCACGTCTTTGCCAGACACTCATAGAAGGTCGCCAACGATATTCCATGCTTGCGCGCCAGGTACAGCTAACAGGCATCATAGACCGTGACGCCGACAGCCATGTATTACACTATCTCAAATTCAGCATACACCCAGAAATCACCGAGGCGGCTTGGGGTTGCAGTGGGGATTGAAGTCGTAGAAATCGCACCGTCTACAATAAACTTCCTAAAGTCAGACGGAGGGTCCTTAAGCAGTGTCGAAACCCTGTAATTGCCCGACTCGAGACCCCCACACCATGCATTTGGGGAGAATCCCCAGTTCGCCTGAGAATAAGGCTCCAAATATGTTATTAGTGGGATTACAGGGGAAGGAACTGTGAGATCTATTCTCTCTATCCTCTCCCACCTGCCATCTATCTTTTTTTCGAGTATGCCGACGTTGCCGATTGGGCGCTGGAAAAACAGGTCTGTGTCGTTTTTCAAGACACCAATTATCGAGTCATCACCTACGAAGTAAATATCCTTTTCCAGCACCAATGAAACATTCTTGAGAACCTCTGTTTCATCTATTGGAAGCACTGTTTCACCTGCATCCGGACGAACACAACCAGCCGAAATGACAGAGAAAGCGCACACAAAAATGGCTATGAGCGTCAGTGTTTTCACGGCCAGAGCCTCCAAACCTGTTATTAACCATGATTTTTACTTGACCACAGGATAAATGCCATAGTAATAGCCGCAGGTTGCGCGGATTACACACCATAATGTCAGACTTGTCAACTTCTTGTATAGGTCCAATACATGGCTGTTGGAAAACACCCACCTGCGGCAACGACCAAGATTGAGCAATCACATCACGATGAAGCTCGTGCAACATATCTTTAAACTGTGCTCTGTTTTTCCATTCAAACAGGCGCGTGGAAATCTTTCGGACGGCTTCGTTCCCATCAACTACGCTTATTTTTGAAATACGCGACCGCTACTGCGCCAGGGCCTGCATGAGTACCTACAACCGCGCCTATGTTTCCAATAATGGGTTCATTGCCTTTGAACTGTCCTTTGCATACCGCTTCAAAGTCGCTAAAACGGCCGCGGTCACCCGTATAACCTATGGCAAACGGCCTTGAAAAATCAATGCCGCCCGATGAGTCGACCAACTTAAAAATTTCCTTATACGCTTTCTTTATGCCCATACATTTGCTTATTGCAGTGACACTGCCGTTTACGATGGATACTATCGGTTTCAAATTAAGCACCGAACCAGCAATGGCTGATGTCCGGGACAAGCGACCGCCTTTTACCAGGTATTCCAAAGTATCAAGAGCAGCGTAAAGACAAACTGATTTCTTTTCCTCTTCTATTATGTCCACGATCTCTTGCGCGGTTTTGCCGGCTGCGACTAAATACAAGGCGTGTTTCACTAAAATCTGCATGGCAATTGTGGTGGTCTCGCTGTCAATTATCCATATGTCGCCGCCGCATACTTCTTTTGCGATACGGGCGCTTTGACACGTGCCGGATATTTTATCGGATAAGCAAATGGCGATGACTTGATTACCGCATTCCTGCGCTTCCTTAAAGGCTTTTTCAAAATCATACGGAGAAGGCTGACTTGTTGTAGGTAAGTTTTTTGATGCTGCCAACTTCTTATAAAATTCCTCGGGGGTTAAATCAATGCCGTCTAAATATTCGATGTCAGCGAACAGTGATTTTAGCGGCACGACAATAACGCCTAGTTTTTTAGCTTCTGCCTGCGTAATTTCTGTAGTCGAATCCGTTACAATTTTGATTCCCATAACTTAAAACTCCCTGGATTCTATGATTTTTCGTTGATCTCACTTATCGGTTCCTGTGAGTCGCAAACGCGGATAATGTTTGAAAATGAAAGCTGAACGAGTATATCACCTGCCTGTCCGCCTGAGAACTGTGTTTGCTGTTTCCATTTTATCAAGCGCGTTTTTGATTCAGCGGGATTATTATAACCAAGCCCAACACATTTCGCCAAATCGGCGGTCAGTTATCAGCCTCCCTGCCATTCCGGTCCGCTTGGGCAGAATCCCGCGATATTCGTTAGCTTTACCCCTCTCTCAATCTCCCGGCATCGTTCAATCCCCACACCCACACCGTCCCATCGCTCTTGAGCGCCAGGGTATGGCCGGCGCCCCCGCCGCGCCGGCAGGCGTCGCAATGTAGGCAGCCATGCCTGTGAGCAGACAAAATGTCAGCAACACACTTATTACCCCGTTCAGATGTACTATTCATTTTGGGTTTACCTTCTTCAATAATTCACTCGTAACTCGTCAGTTGCCGCAGTTTTTCCCTGAGTGCCTCCCCGTAATCTTGGTTTTTCATGCCGAACGCCGCCTGTGCCTCTATCCAGCCGGGGGGACTCCCCGTATCGAAACGCCGCCCATCAAATTCCAAGGCATAGAGTCCCTGCCGCTTGAGCAGCACGGACAGCGCATCTGTAAGCTGTATTTCGCCGCCACTGCCTGGGGGAATACTTTCAACCACCTCAAAAATCTGCGGCGTGAGTATGTAACGCCCCACTATACCCAGCCGCGACGGAGCCTTCGCCGGCTCCGGCTTTTCCACCAACGACAGCACCCTGTGCAGGCGCGGCGCTACCGTTTCCGTGCGCACCACGCCGTAGCGCCCGATTTCAGACCTGTCGATGTTTTCCACCGCCACCACGCCGGCCTGCCGGGAGTCAAAAACCCTCAGCATCTGCGCCAGTGCCGGCTCGCGCGCGTCAATCACATCATCTGGCAGAATCACGGCAAACGGCTCCATCCCCACCACCTCTTTCGCCATCAACACCGCGTGCCCCAGCCCCCTGCGCTCCGGCTGCACCACATAGATTATGTCGGCCATACGGTCCAGGCGCTCCATTTCATCGGCAAGTTCGCCGTTGCCCCTGCTCCGCAGCAATGCCGCCAGCTCCGGGTGCGGCCGGAAATAATCGCGGATGGCATTGGTGAACGGAGAAATCACAACTATAATCTGACCGATGCCAGATGCCAGCGCCTCCTCGACGGCATACTGTATGACAGGCTTGTTGACCAGCGACAAAAGTTCCTTGGGAAAGGCGCGCGTGGCAGGCAGGAAACGCGTACCCCATCCCGCCGCTGGGATAACAGCTTTGCGTACTTTCATCAGCCACCACCGCTCATGCCGGTAATGAGTATTATCAGCGCCAGTTCATCGTCATACCTGCCGGTCTTGATGTCGAGATCGGTATCCAGCAGGCGGCGGTAAAAATCATTGAGACGAGGCAGGGTATGCTTCGTCGCCTGCTCAAGCGTCTTGCGAAAGGAAAAATCGGCCAGACCGAGCGCACTCTGTATATCGGCGTCTGATTTGCCAGAGGCTTTGAGGTCTTTGGCGCGGACGAGAAACCGCAACTGCCGCGCCAGCATCGAGAGGATATATTGCGGCGCCGCCCCTGCCTCCAACATCCCGTACATGGCCTCGCCTGCCGGTTTGAGGCGCCCGGCGATAACATCATCGACAAGCGTGAAAATACTGGCCTCGCGTGACAGTCCCACCAGTTTTCGAATATCGTCAATCCCGACCGGCTTGCCCATGGCATAGGCTGCAAGCTTTTGCAGCTCACCGTGCATCACCCACAGGTCACCGCCGACCAGTCGTATAAGCTCACCGCGCGCCGTATCGGAGAGATCCACCCCCAGCTTTTCCGCCCGCTTCCTGACCCAAGAGTCGAGGAGAGACCCTTTCAGCAAAGGGAAAACCCGCACATCGGCTCGTGAAGCGATTTCCTTGAACAGCGGATTGCTTCTGCCAACCTCTGCGTCCAGTAGCACCACCTCAGTGCTGTCGGGAACGCCCGCAAACACTTTGGCGAAAATGGCGGGCAACTCGCTATTGGTTTTTTTAGCGGACGCTTCGGATTTGGCGGAGGCACGTTTTTCCTTCGCCTCAAAGCGGGACAGCAGCCCTTCGACAATCACCATGCGCTTTCCGCCGAAGAACGGCATACTCTGCGCGGCAGAAGCCAGTTCCTCCGGTTTGAGCTTGGCACCGTCGAGACGGGAGATATTGGATTCCGCCAGCGCCGTATCCCCCAGCCCGATACGAATCTCGCCGAGGGCTTCACGGACGGAAAAGTCATCCGGACCGTAAAAAAGGTGTATCACGGTCAAGATTGTAGCATAATTGGTTCGCCGTTCTCAGTTATTTGCTGCTGGTTTCCGACTCCCTCTTTACACTTACGGCTTCAAATGGCATTATAATAAACAACTATCAATCGCGGGAAGGATTGCCATGAAACGTTTGCTCGCCGTCTTAGCTCTGCCGCTTGTCGCCGCCGTACTGGCGCTGGTCGCCCCTGCGCCGGTGCTGTCCGATACCAGCGGCTGGAGCCGCTATTCCATCAACCCGGCCAACAATCTGACAGCGGTATGGGGGTTCGGTAATGATGTTTTCGCCGCAGGCTCAAGCGGCACTATCTGGCACTTTGACGGGACAAACTGGACACCGCAGTACAGCGGCACGAACAGCGCTCTCTACGGCATATGGGGTACATCTGGAAACGATGTTTATGCGGTCGGCGCGGGCGGCACCCTGCTGCACTACAATGGTTCGGTCTGGAGCAAAATGGACTCCGGCACCTCCAACGACCTCTTCGGTATCTGGGGCGATTCCGACAATATCTTCATTGTTGGCGGCCAGGGAACGATTCTCAATGGCTCCGGCACTAACTGGACAGCACAAACCAGCGGAGTCTCCACCGCACTGCTGGCGGTGTGGGGCAACTATGCCGTAGGCAACAACGGCGTCATCCTGCGCTACGACGGTTCTTCGTGGAGCAAAATAGACTCAGGCACCACCAACGACCTTACCGGATTGTGGGGCATATCCCCCTCTCACATCTTCGCTTGCGGCGTCGCGGGTACGATTTTGCATTACAACGGCTCGACTTGGACGGCACAGACTTCGGGAACAAGCGCCGACCTGCGCAGCCTGGGAAGCGTCTTCACGGGAGGCACTATCAACGTTATCCCTGAAGCCATGCCTGTTTTCGCCGTGGGTAACAACGGCACCATCCTGCGTTACAACGGCTTTTCGTGGAGCGCCATGGAATCCGGCACGACCAAAAACCTGATCGGGCTGTGGGGAACGTCACATTTGACTATCATCGGCGTGGGCGCGAGCGGCACCATTTTGGAATACGCCGGCTCGGCTTGGAGCGTCTTGTCAGTGGAACCTTCCGGAGACATATCCGCCGTACATGGCACATCCGATTCCAGCATGCAGGTTCTGACCAGGGAAGGACTCCTCTATCGATATAACGGCTCGGTCTGGACTGTGGAGGCACTGGGATTCAATGGACTCAACGATGTGTGGGGCGCTTTCGCAGTGGGAGACAACGGCGTCATCATGCGCCACAACGGCACCATCTGGGTAAAAGATACCAGCGGCACCGACGCCGATCTTACCGCCATCTACGGCCTGTCCACCTCAAATATTTACGCCGTCGGAAAAGGCGGAACTGTCCTGCGTTATAACGGCGCCACATGGACAGCGCTGGATGCCGGCATCAGCAGCGATCTTTACGCCGTGTGGGGAATAAGCACAAACGTGTTCATTGCCGGCGAAGGCGGCACCCTGCTGATGTACGACGGCACCGAGTGGTCCGATATGTCCAACGCCACCACCAAACGCATCTCCACCCTGTGGGGCACAACCGCCACTAATGTTTTCGCCGCCGGAGACGGCGTCATCCTGCGCTATAACGGCGTAGCCTGGGGCGCATTCCCGGACGGCGGCAATGTCGATTACCAAGCCCTGTTCGGACTTTCCGACAGCAACGTCTACGCCGCGGGAGTTGGCGGAGCAGTCATGCATTTCGACGGCACCGTCTGGAGCGCTTCCGAAAGCGGCACGAATCGTAACATCACATCCCTGTGGGGCGCCTCTGCCAACAAAATTTATGCCGTTGGGGAGGACGGAACCGTACTCATGTTCGGCCCGCCAGACACTACCACACCGACGGGTACCACAACCACCACTGCGACAACAACCAACGGGACATCAGACGGCGGGCTTGGTGTCAGTGAAATCTCGCTGATAGTCATTCTGGTGATTATCGCGGTAATCGTGGTTGTCGTGATGGTACGCGGCCGCAAACGCCGCAGGTAGACATCCCTTGCTGAAAAAATATCGGGAAAGCCGCCGGACAGCATGATTATCACAGACTGGCTGACACTTTCGCGCATCCTGTTGTTGCCGCTGGCGCTCCTGCCCGTGACACTCGGCTGGAACGAAGGCTGGCTGTGGAGCGCCTCTTTCGCATTGCTGGCAGGCCTGAGCAATATTGCCGACGACATCTTGGCGCGCCTTTCAAAACGTCCTTCGCGCTACGGCGCCGCCCTCGACCTGGTCAGCGACAAGATTTTCATCTGCGGAATGCTCATCGGGTTGTTCGCACTGGACGCCATCGCCTTCTGGATACCGCTGGTGGTTGTTTGCCGCGAAGGGGTCATCATGCACCTGCGCAACCGGCATACAGGCTCACCGGCGCTCGCCACCGATAACTGGGGCAGGTTAAAAATCGCCGTCTCATACACGGCTGTCTGCTGGGTGGCGCTGTATCAATCGCTGCACACCGGACAGGTACTCGCCGGCCTGAATTTTTCCTGGCTTGACGGACTGCTTTCCGTCTACAGCTGGATAATGCCAGCGGCGGTAGTGCTGACGCTCGTTTCAGGGCTGCACTACCTGTGGCGATACTTGCGCCGCCGCCCCACTGCCGCTGAAGGCTGACAGCCCGCCCCAGATTGTTGTAAAATAGGAGCAGTCCACAAGGGAGAATAACGATGTCCGAAGCCGTCATCAAAGAAGTCAACAAACTGGCAGCCATCGCCACAGACATGGAGCTATCTGCCAGTATGCGCACCAACGCCATCAAGAACATGGGCGACATCGGCACCCGCGAAGCCCTGCTAGCGCTGCTGGAACTGGCCGCCAACGAGCGTCTCAACCCAAGCGAACGCAAGCTGGCGCTCAAGCAGGCCGACAGAATCATCAAGTAGCATGGCACTCGGTATCGGCATTATCGGACTTTCCGGCTCGGGGCGCACCTCTATTTTCAACGCCCTCACCGGCAATACCGCCCAAACGGGCGGCTTCGGCGGCGCCTCCGCAGCCAACGTCGGTATGGCCATGGTTCCCGACGCGCGGCTTGACGCTTTCACCGAACTCTTCAATCCCAAAAAGACCACCTTTGCCGAAATTCAGTACTTGGACATCGGCGCTTCGGTCAAGACACTGGCCAAAGGCGGCGGGGCGGGAGAGCTGTTGACCAAGCTCGTCGGCGTGGACTCCCTTCTCAACGTGGTACGCGCCTTTGAAGACCCCTCTATTCCCCACCCCTCCGGCTCTATCGACGTTGCCCGCGACATCTCAGAAATGAATCTCGAACTAATCTTCTCTGATATGGCCATCATCGAGAAGCGCTTCAATCGCATCGCCTCATCCATCCGAGGCGCCAAACCTGAGGAAAAGCCACGCCTGCTGACCGAGCAGGAATTGCTCCATCGCCTGCGTGACAATCTGGAAAAGGACGTGCCCATCCGCGAGCAAGGTCTGAACGAGGACGAACAGAAAATCATCGTGGGCTATCAGTTTCTCTCAGCCAAACCGCTTATCACCGTGGTCAACATCGGCGAGGCAGATTTGCCACGCTCAAAACAGTTGGAGGACGAGTACAACCAGCAGTTCGGGCGCCCCAACCACCGCCTGATTGCCCTGTGCGGCAAGCTGGAGATGGATATCTCCGGGCTGGACGAGGCCTCGGTCGGTGACTTTCTGAAAGAGTACGGCCTTGCGCAGACCGGCCTCGAGCGCGTGATTCAGACCTCCTACGAACTGCTGGGGCTGATTTCCTTCCTGACCGTCGGCCCCGACGAGGTGCGCGCCTGGCCGGTGGCCAAAGGCTCCCCTGCGCAAAAAGCCGCCGGCAAGATACATTCCGATATCGAACGCGGCTTTATCCGCGCCGAGGTTATCGGCTACAAGGAGCTGCTGGAGGTCAAAACCATGGCCGAGGCCAAGAAGCGCGGCTTGCTCAGGCTGGAAGGCAAGACATACACCGTGCAGGACGGGGACGTGATTAACTTTTTGTTTAACGTGTAGAGGCCGGTTGGTCATCAACACATGGCCGTCTCAATATCGCCAGCAGTTATTGCCATCCAGAAAATCTTTCCACAAGCACCTGGATCTGTATAAGTTCAATCACATATTGGATTTATACACTGGCTGCTGACACTATCGCAGACATGGTAAAATAAAATCCAACATGAAGAAAACATGACGTACTATTGACACGACCGAAGATCGAGGAGCTTTACATGAATAAAGCCTTGAATCAGACCTTCAGCCGCCG
>WREQ01000029.1 GCA_009779255.1 Dehalococcoidia bacterium | reverse complement strand
TGACCAAGTCCATCCTGGAGGGAGTGAAGCGACCGAAGGATCTGGTGGGGAGGTGCCAGTTACTACTCCCCGCCTCCTCCGGATGCTTCGTTACTCGCAGGCTCGCTCCTCCAGCATGGATTTATGACCAAGTCCATTCTGGAGGGAGTGAAGCGACCGAAGGATCTGGTGGCGGGGAGTAACCATCCACCGCCCCACCGGATGCCTCGTTACTCACAAGCTCGTTCCTCCAGCATGGATTTATTTGCCTGTGGGCAAGATCTCCCTTTCGCCAAAGGGAGAAGTGACCGGGTCAGGCACGCAATGCACGCAATGACGCGATAAAATTTGGCACCCCTCTTTCTGAACAAGCTCACGCCGCGTTTTGCCTTGACAAAATGAACGAAACGGATTATTCTAGGTAGTGGCTGGCATCGTCGCGACGAGGCTGTGGAAGTGTGTTTGTAGCCTCTGTTGCGGCGAATTTTGTTGTAAGTCAGTCGGGGCTGGTTGACTGGAAGCGCGGGTTGAATTAGAATACACTGGTAATTCTGCCCACATAGCTCAGTCGGTAGAGCACGTTCTTGGTAAGAACGGGGTCATCAGTTCGAATCTGATTGTGGGCTTTTAAACACAAAAAGGAGAAGGAAATGGCTAAGCAGAAATTTGAAAGGAACAAACCACATTGCAACGTGGGTACCATTGGTCACGTTGACCATGGCAAGACAACGCTGACCGCCGCCATCACCATGGTGCTGGCGAAACAGGGCAAGGCCGAGTTCAGGGCCTATGACTCCATCGACAACGCTCCTGAAGAGAAGGCGCGTGGTATGACTATTGCCATCTCTCATGTTGAGTATGAAACTGACACGCGACATTATGCTCATATCGACTGCCCCGGACACGCCGACTTTGTAAAAAATATGATCACTGGTGCTGCCCAGATGGATGGTGCCATTCTGGTGGTCAGCGCTCCCGACGGCCCCATGCCCCAGACGCGCGAGCATGTGTTGCTGGCGCATCAGGTGAACGTGCCGGCCATGGTGGTGGCGCTTAACAAGGTCGATGTTATGGACGACCCTGAACTGCTGGAGCTTGTTGAACTTGAGGTTCGCGAACTGCTCAAGAAGTATCAGTTCCCTGGCGACGAAACGCCCATCCTGCGCGTCAGCGCTGTCAAAGCTCTGGAGTGTGGCTGCGGCGAGCGTAGCTGCAAATGGTGCGGCGCTATCCTGACGCTGATGGACACTGTTGACAGCTATATTCCCATTCCTCCGCGCCCCAAGGACAAGCCGTTCCTGATGCCCGTTGAAGACGTTTTCAGCATCAAGGGACGCGGCACCGTTCCTACAGGCCGTGTTGAGCGCGGCGTGATTAAGGGCGGCGACGAAGTCGAAATCGTTGGCTTGTCCCATGCCACCAAGAAAGTGGTGGCCACCTCGCTCGAAATGTTCCACAAGATACTGGATTATGGTGATCCTGGCGATGCCGTGGGCGTGCTGCTGCGTGGCGTTGAGCGTGAGGACATTGAGCGCGGTCAGGTGCTGGCTGCTCCTGGCTCCATCAAGCCGCATACCTATGCCGAGGCCGAGGTTTACGTTCTGACCAAGGAGGAAGGCGGCCGCCATACCCCGTTCTTCAACGGCTACAAGCCGCAGTTCTACATTCGTACCACCGATGTTACCGGCTCTATTGAGCTGGAGCCGGGGGTGGAAATGGTCATGCCCGGTGACAACACGCGCATGAAGATCAAGTTGATTTATCCGGTGGCTCTGGAAAAGGGTCTGCGCTTCGCTATCCGCGAGGGCGGCAGGACAGTGGGCGCCGGCGCGTTTACCAACATCTTGGAGTAATACGTGGCCAAGAAAGCTGAAGCGAGAATCATCGCGACTCTGGCGTGTACTGATTGCCAGGAGCGCAACTATACAAGTAGCAAGAACAGGCGCAACGATACCCAGCGCTTGGAGCTGAAGAAGTATTGCCCGAAGTGTCGCAAGTCGGCGGTGCATCGGGAAACCAAGTAGCTGTCCGGAACAGGGGTAAAGCACTATGGCGCAGTCTGAAACAAAAAAGAAGAGCAACTTCTTCGGTGACATCTACGCCGAACTCAAGAAAGTAACTTGGCTCTCGTGGAGCGAGGCGCTAAGGTTGACGGCGCTGGTGCTTGGTATATCAATCGTGGTCGGACTGGTACTGGGGGGCATCGACTACGGCTTCTCCGCTCTGATAAACAAGGTTTTCATAGGTGGCTAGCGGTAGCGTGGAAGCGGAAAAAACTGCGGTCGGCGGGGATTTCCAGTGGTATGTGGTGCATACCTACTCCGGCTATGAGGATCGGGTGCAGAAGAACCTTGAGCAGCGTATCCGGAGCATGGACCAGGATGGCGATATCGTCAAGGTGGTTATTCCCAAGGAAGACGAAGTCGAGGTACACGGCGGACAGCGGCGCACTGTGACTAACAAGATCCTGCCGGGGTACATTCTGGTTCAGATGCGCATGAACGACCATAGTTGGACGATTGTGCGCAATACCCCCGGTGTGACTGGTTTCGTCAGCGCCGAAAACAAACCGGTGCCTTTGCGCGAAGAAGAGTATAACCGCATCATGAAGCAGATGACATCCGAGTCTCCCAAGATGAAGGTGGGCTTCAAGACAGGGCAGAGCGTGCGCATCATGGACGGACCGTTTATTGATTTTATCGGTGCCGTCGACGACATAGATCAGGAAAAGGGCAAGGTTAAGGTGTTGTTGTCCCTATTCGGGCGGGAGACACCGGTGGAGCTCGATTTCCTGCAAGTGGAAAAGCTTTAGAATTACAAACGGCAGGTTGTCGCGAAAGACTGATAACCGGCTGACGTAGACCTATCGGGAGAATCAAGTGGCTAAAAAGATAAAGACGATAATAAAGCTTCAAATCCCGGCGGGGCAGGCCAATCCTGCACCTCCGGTTGGCACGGCGCTCGGTCCTCACGGCGTCAATATCATGCAGTTCGTCAAGGAGTACAACGAGCGCACCGCCAAACAGATAGGCTCGATTGTTCCGGTGGAGATTACGGTCTATGTTGACCGTACCTACTCGTTTATCACTAAAACGCCGCCCACCTCCGACCTGCTTAAGAAGGCGCTGGGTATTGACAAGGGTTCCGGCACCCCGTCCCGCGGCGATATAAAAATATTGCCCAAAGCCAAGCTCCGCGAGATTGCGGAGATTAAGGCCAAGGACGCCAACGCTAACAGTGTCGAAGCGGCTGAGAGAGCTGTAATCGGCACTGCCCGCAGTATGGGCATTAAGGTAGAGTAACTATGGCAGAACGCAGCAAAAAATTCGAAGAAGTATCCAAACTGGTGGAGGCTGGCAGGGAGTATACCCCTGAAGAAGCCGCCGAACTGGTAAAGAAAACGGCGCGTGCCAAATTCGATGAAACGGTCGAGGTTCACATGCGCATGGGGCTTGATCCCCGTCAGGCCACCCAGCAGCTTCGTGGCGTGGCGATTATGCCGCATGGCTTGGGCAAGCAGGTGCGGGTGCTGGTTTTCGCACAGGGCGACGCCGAGAGAATTGCTAAAACGGCCGGTGCTGATTTTGTCGGCGCGGACGACATCATCAAGCAAATTGAAGATGGTTGGACTGGTTTTGATGTGGCAATCGCCACCCCTGATATGATGGGCAAGGTGGGCAAACTTGGCAAGATGCTCGGACGCAAAGGACTGATGCCTAATCCCAAGAGCGGCACCGTGGTGGGTGCCGATGACTTGCCGCGCGTCATTGACGATGCGCGCAAGGGGCGTGTTGAGTTCAAACTGGACAAGCAGGCTATCGTTCATGTGGCGCTGGGCAAGGTGTCGTTTGAGCCCGAGAAGCTGACCGCCAATTTGGGCGCGGTGATGGAAGCCGTGGTGCGCGCCAAGCCGGTGGGCGCCAAGGGGCAGTACATCAGGAGCGTTACCATGAAGGCCACCATGGGACCCGGCATTCCCCTAGATGTCAAGGCCGCCGCCGCCATGACCACGGCTTAAGTCTTAATAATCGAATATCAGGTATCCCAAGACAGCGGGTGTCCGCGTTAGCGGACTTAATAGCGGCCTGCCGAGGATGCGAACCAGAAACCGGTGGTTATGGTTTGAGTCCTCGCGTGTTTGCCGCGGGGACTTTTGTTTTATAAGGAGGTGAAAAATGAAAAAAGCGCAAAAAGCGGAAGTAATTTCCGGTCTCAATGAACTGCTTGGCAAGGCCAATGCCGGGGTTGTAACTTCGTATCAGGGGGTGCCTACTCCGGAACTGGTAAAGCTGCGCCACAAGCTGCGCGAGTCCAAGCTTGAATTTAAAGTTGCCAAAAACACTCTGCTGCGTCTTGCTGCCAGAGAAAGCGGCAAGGCTTTCCTCGCCGACAATTTCGACGGTCCGCTGGCCGTAGTGTTGGGCTATGAAGACATCGCGGCTCCAGCACGCGTGCTGACGCAGTATATTTCCAGCTCAGGTCTTGCTTTTACTGTCAGCGGCGGCTTCCTGTCAGATCGCTGGCTCTCGGCAGCCGATGTCGGCAAGTTGGCCACTCTGCCATCTAAACAAGAACTGGTGGCGAGGGTTTTGGGCGGGCTGCAATCGCCTATCACCGGACTTGTACAGGCGCTTTCCAGCCCCATCATGGGCATTGTATACGCACTTAATGCAAGAAAAGAACAATTGGAGGGAAAATAAAAAATGGCTAAACTTACTGTCGAAGAAATGGTTGCTGCCGTCAAGGAACTGACGGTAATTGAGCTTTCCGATCTGGTAAAGGCTCTGGAAAATGAATTTGGTGTGCGCGCTGCCGCCCAGGTAGTGGCCGCCGCTCCTGCCGCGGATGCCGGTGCCGCCGCTGGTGCCGCTCCCGCTGAAGAGAAGACCGAATTCAATGTCATCCTGAAGGAAGCCGGCGCCAACAAGATCAACGTCATCCGTGTGGTGCGCGAGCTTACCAGTCTTGGCCTCAAGGAGTCCAAGGATTTGGTTGAGGGCGCTCCCAAACCGGTTAAGGAAAGTGTCAGCAAGGACGAAGCCGAGTCAGCCAAGTCCAAGCTGGAAGCCGTTGGCGCTACCGTCGAGCTGACCTAAAAATTACAGATACTGTCAGTCAAAAGGGGAGCTTATGCTCCCCTTTTGCTTTTGTCAGCCGTTTTCTCAGTGTTAATTTGACTCAGGAGTTCTTCTTAACATGTTTGAAAGCCAGCACAGATCCTCCGAGTAAAAGTACGACAGCCAGCACGCCACCGACACCGAGTATCAGATTAAATGGAGTCAAATATCCGGCGGCGTTAGCATTTTGGGTCCAATTCGCTGTAACAACGACATCGTTGGATGGCATTGAAAAAGTGGTTGTTTCACTGTGTGAGTCGACCAGGATAGCATTGCCGGAAGTGACAGCCCAGCCATTGAAAGCATAACCCTCTCTGGCTCCGGCATGAATGGTCACAATTGAGTCGAAGGTATAAGAACCTTCGCCAGTGGGGTTGGCGTCGCTGTCGATAACCGTAACTGTAAATTGGGGAACCGGAATAGCAGCCCAGTTGGCCTTTACTGTCACGTCGTTTGCCGGCATGATGAAGGTGGTGGTGCTGCTGCTTAAGTCAGACATGGTAACACCACCCGAAACGACCGTCCAGCCTGAAAAAGTGTATCCGTCTCTTGTGTCGGCATGGATGGTAACAGTTGTACCTCGGGCATAAGTGCCTGCGCCTGATAACGTTGCACGACTGTCGATGACAGAGACGGTGTATAGAGTTACACTGTCCGCATTAAGCTGAACAGCCCCGTAACCGTCCCCGGAGGCTGCAATCGTATCACTCGCGTCCATCTCAAATGCCACGCTACTATTAATGCCTGACGACACCATCGCGACACCCGTAAGAATATCTAGGTCAATTTTTGTGGGTTTATCATTCTTACTTTCAGTTATGGCGGTGCCATCGCCGGACGCGGCATCGTTAATGTGTATTTGAAAGGCATCTTCAATGTTTGCGATTTTATCACTGCCTTCGATACCGGTCTGATGGTCGGCTGAGAATATCTCCGGACTTAGAGATTGTTGGCAGGCTGGTGTTAACACCATACATACGATGAGCAGGAGTCCCAAAATGACTTGAGTCTTGCGTTTCCAGTTTTTCATTTGTCAAATTCCTTTCGCAGTAATCTGACGGGCTGTTTACGTTTAAACGTCCTGATTACCGGCTGTTTATGGTACATGGGCGTTTTTCGTGTCAAACCGCACGCCGCGGCCGGTATTGAATGGCTTCGGCGATGTGGCGTGACTGGATGCTTTCCGCGTCGTCCAAGTCGGCGATGGTGCGCGCCAGTTTCAATATACGGTGGAAGGCGCGTGCCGAAAGATGCATCTGGTTCATGGCAGCCTTCAGGAGGTTTTTCGCAGACTCGTCGGTGGAGCAGTGGTCGCGCACCTCGGCTGAACTCATTTCGGCGTTGCAGACGAGTTTTGTGCCGACGAAGCGCCGCTGCTGTATCAAGCGCGCTTTTTGAACTCTTTCCTGTACGCTGGATGACGACTCGCCCATGCGGATATCGGACAGTTTTTCGTAGTCGATATGCGGCACCTCGACAAAGATGTCCATGCGGTCAAGGAATGGTCCGCTGATGCGTTGCTGGTAGCGTGTCACCAGCGATGGGGCGCAGGTGCATGGACGCAGCGGGTCGCCGTAATAGCCGCATGGACAGGGGTTCATGGCGCCGATAAGCATAAAGTTGGCGGGGAAGGTGACGCTACCGCGCGCTCTGGAAATGGTGACCACCTTATCTTCCAGCGGCTGCCGCAGTACTTCCAGTACAGCATGTCCGAATTCGGGCAGTTCATCAAGGAAAAGCACACCGCGGTGGCTTAAACTGATTTCACCGGGGCGCGGAATCTGCCCGCCGCCCACCAGTCCGGCATTGGAGATGGTGTAATGCGGCGAGCGGAAAGGTCGTTCGTATATCATGGGCTTGTCAGACGCAAGCAGCCCGGTTACGCTGTAAATACGGGTGACTTCCAGTGCCTCGTCTTCGCTCATGGGCGGCAGGATTGACGGCATGGCGCGCGCCAGCATGGTTTTGCCTGACCCGGGAGGTCCGCTCATCAGCATGTTGTGTCCTCCGGCGGCGGCGACCTCTAGGGCGCGCTTTACATGCTCCTGCCCTTTGATGTGCGCCAGGTCAACGGCGGAAAATTCCATGTTGCGGTTACCGCCGGAAACCGGCACGGGCGCCTCCGGTGAGATTTCGCCGCGCAGATAGGCGGCGACGTCCTTCAGCGAGCCCATTGGAATAATGCGCACGTCGCCTACCAGCGCCGCTTCCCTGGCATCGATCTCTGGCACGATTACATTGGCAAGCCCCATCTGGCGGGCCAGCGCTACCATGGGCAGGATGCCGCTGGTATGCCTGAGCGTGCCATCCAGCGACAACTCTCCGAGGAATAGGGTTGTGGAAACATCGGCGGCTAGCTGCTCGGAGGCGAGCAGGATGCCCACGGCAATCGGCAGGTCGTAGGCCGGACCTTCTTTCTTGATGTCGGCAGGGGCAAGATTGACTACCACGCGTTTAGCGGGGAATTTGAAGCCGGAGTTGCGCACTGCAGAACGCGCCCTCTCGCGGGCTTCGCGTACTGCGTCGTCGGGGAGACCGACCACGAAAAACCCCGGCATTCCGGAGGCAATATCAACCTCTACCTCGACGAGAGCGCCTTCGAGGCCGACCAGCGCGCAGCTAGTTACCTTGGCCAGCATTATGAGTCATATGTTAATGTGACAGAGTCAATGTGTCAATGGGAGCAGTGATATTGATGGTCATGGGAGCTGCCGGTGCGAACCGCAAAACCATATGCAGTCAGAAGCCGGAACAGGACGATAGCGGCGTTTGCAAAATAAATGGGTGCAAACCCGTATAAGTTCAAACACAAATTGGACTTATGAATGGTGAAAAGGAGTCCGGTGATGAAACAGATGCTTGCATGACGTGCCGGTTTGTGCTACACTTTACATAGTATAGGGCACGCGTGCGAAGTGGGTTTCAGCCCACTTTTTTGTTGTGCACCGTAAAACGCGCGGGAGGACTAGCTAAGAGCATGAAGAGCGATTTCTTACTGGCCATCACGCAGCTGTCAGCTGAAAAGGGGTTATCGCGGGATGTGGTGCTGGGGGCTGTGGAGTCGGCGCTGGCTTCTGCGTACCGCAAGAATAATTTCACACCCAATCAGGTAGTGTCGGTAAAGATTTCTCCCGTTACCGGCGCGGTGATGGTGTGGGCCGAGAAGCTTGTGGTCAAGATGGTATCCGACCCACGCACCGAGATTTCGCTGGCGGAAGCGCGGAAACTGAAGAAAGACGCCGAGCTGGACGACATACTGAATGTCGAATCCACCCCGCAGAATGCGGGGCGCATCGCGGCGCAAACCGCCAAACAGGTCATTTTGCAACGTCTCCACGAGGCTGAACATTCGGCTATCTTCGATGAGTTTTCCGGCAAGGCTGGCGACATCGTTTCCGGTGTGGTAAGGAGGGTTGAGCCTAAACAGGTGTTTCTTGACTTGGGGCGCACCGAGGCGGTCATGCCTGCTAACGAGCAGGCCACCGGCGAGCGTTACCGCGCCGGTCAGAGCCTGCGTGTTTATCTGGTGGAGGTGGCGCAGTCGCCCAAGGGGCCGGCGCTGGTTGTGTCACGCTCGCATCCTAACCTGTTGCGTCGGCTGCTGGAGCTGGAAGTGCCGGAGGTTTTCAACGGCACCGTCGAAATCAAGTCGGTGGCGCGCGAGGCTGGTGCCCGCTCTAAAGTGGCAGTTTACGCCAGGCAGGAGGGTGTGGATGCCGTGGGGTGTTGCGTAGGACTGCGAGGCCTTCGTATCCAGAACATTGTAAGTGAACTGGGCGGCGAAAAGATCGACGTACTCAACTGGAGTCCGGATCCGGCGATATTCATTGCCAACGCCCTGTCGCCGGCACAAGTGCTGGCGGTAAAGATAGACGAGAAGCGTGAATCGGCGATTGCCGTCATTCCCGATCGTATGCAGTCGCTGGCTATCGGCAAGGAAGGCCAGAACGTGCGTCTTGCGGTCAAACTGACCGGCTGGCGCATTGACATCAAGAGCGCTTCTGACGCTGAAAAGGAAAAAGCCGAAGCGAAAGCTGCCAGCTCTGTTAAATCCGGGGTGGCGGTTGAAGATGTGAAAACAGGTCTTTCTGAGGCGGTACCGACTGGGTCGGCGGCAAGCACGGAGAAGCCCGCCAAAGGGTTGCGCTTCGCTGAGGATATCCTGTCGCCTGCTGCCGCGGACGTAGCCGTAAAGGACAAGAAAAAGAAAGCGGGCAAGGAATCCGCCGAGGACGGCATCCGTTTGAAGAAGTCGCGCCGCGGCGGTGTGGACATGTATGACTTTGATGATGAAATCTAGAAGCCAGAGGCTGCCGCAGCGCACCTGCATTGGCTGCCGTGAGGTACATGACAAGCGCCGGCTTATCCGTATTGTAAGAACGCCGGATGGGGCGCTGGTTATTGATCCGAAGGGGAAGATGCCTGGGCGGGGCGCTTATATTTGCGCTGCAGCTGAGTGCTGGAAAACCTGCCTTGGCTCCAACAAGCTGGAGTTTGGTTTGAAAACCAAAATTATGCCTGAAGAACGCGAGAGGCTGCTGGCCGAGGGGTTCAGCCTGATAGGGGGACAATAGTGGCCGAGCCTGAAAAACAGAATATTAACGCTCAGGAGATGCCGGAGATGGAGTTGCCGCGCACTTTGAGCGTCAGGCATTTGGCCGAGATGCTGAAGGTGACCCCCGTGGACATCATCAAACAGCTCATGCGTCAGGGGCTGATGGCCAATATCAACCAGACTATCGATTACGATGTGGCCGCCGTGGTTGCCGCGGCGTTGGGCGTAGAGGCGCGCCCGCAGGCACAGGCGGCGCGCAAAGCTTCCGTTATCTCCGAAATCAAGAAGCAGCAGCATTCCGAAGATAGCAATCTCAAGCCGCGCCCGCCGGTAGTTACCATCATGGGACATGTTGATCACGGCAAGACGCGCGTACTGGATGCCATCCGCAAGACCAACATCATGGAGGGCGAGGCAGGTGGCATTACCCAGCATATCGGCGCTTATCAGGCGGAGGTCAACGGGCAGAAAATTACCTTTTTGGATACCCCCGGCCATGAGGCGTTTACCGCCATGCGCGCCCGCGGCGCCCAAGTAACTGATATTACCGTTCTGGTCGTTGCGGCTGATGATGGCGTCATGCCGCAGACACTGGAAGCTATCGCTCATGCCAAAGCCGCCGGTGTTCCGATTATCGTTGCCATGAACAAGATGGACAAACAGGGCGCAAATCCTGATGTCGTCAAGAAGCAATTGGCCGATGCCGGGTTGGTGGTGGAAGAGTGGGGTGGCGACACCATCGCCGTGCCAACATCCGCCAAGAGCGGCCATGGCATCGAAACACTGCTAGAAAGCATTTTACTTGTCGCCGAAATGGAGAATTTACGCGCTGATCCGGCTATCTCGGCCAAAGGCGTGGTAATAGAAGCACGCATGGACAAGACGCGCGGTCCGCTGGCGACGGTGCTGGTGCATGACGGAACTATGCGCACCGGAGATTTGGTGGTGGTCGGTGCGACGTCAGGCAAGATAAAAGCCATGTTCAATGACACCGGCAAGCAGATACGCAAGGCTGGGCCGGCCACCCCCGCGGCTATCTTGGGGCTGCGCAGTGTGCCGCAGGTGGGCGATTCCATCATCGTGGCCTTGAATGAGCGCCAGGCACGTGAACTGGAGGAGGCGCATGTTCGTGAGGCTGCCCAGACCGCCAAGCCGGTCAGCCTTTCCAATGTCTTCGATCAGATGAGCGCTGGGCAGATCAAGGAATTACCCATTGTGCTCAAGGTTGACGTACAGGGATCGCTGGAGCCGATTAAGACCTCGCTGGAACGGCTCTCTACACCGGTGCTCAAAGTGGCCATTGTGCATTCCGCTTCTGGCAATGTCACCGAGAATGACGTCAATCTGGCGGTGGCTTCCAAAGGCATCGTGATTGCTTTCGGCACCGGTGTTGAATCCAATGCCCAGCGCTTAGCCGATGGAGAAGGCATTGACATCCGCCAGTATCGTGTTATCTACGAACTGATTGATGACGTAGAGCGTTCACTCAATGGTCTCAGGGAGCCGGAGTTTACTGAGTCTATCGACGGACATGCCCAGGTCAAGGAAGTCTTCTCAGGCGCCAAAAAGGCGCAGATTGCCGGTCTGTACGTACTGGACGGCAGAATCCGCCGTGACAACCAGGTGCGAGTCACCCGCGCCGGCAAAGTGCTGGCTGAGACAACCATACTGAGCCTGCGTCGTTTCAAGGACGGCGTGCGCGAAGTGGCCGCTGGTTACGAATGCGGCATCGGGTTGAAGGATTTCAACGATTTCAACGTCGCGGACGTACTCGAGTTTTACCATAAAGAGAAAGTGAACGGCTAGGTGGCTCATCGCTTGGAGCGGCTCAACAGCTTGCTCAGGCAGGAACTGAGCGAACTCCTGCGCCGCGAGGTCAAAGATCCGCGGTTATCTTCTGGCATGATATCGATCACCGAAGTGAACATCGCCAATGACCTGAAATATGCCCAGGTTTTTGTCAGCTCTCTGGGTGGGTTGGAGGAGAAGGACATTGTGCTGGAATTGTTGCGGCGTGCGGGAGGCTTCCTGCGCTGGGAACTGGCGCGCGATCTGCACCTGCGCTATACCCCTGAACTGGATTTCCGCTGGGATGACCGTATTGAGCACGGGGCGCATATCCTGGAACTGCTTGACAAGGTCAAAAAGGCAGACGGCTGAATACGAAATCCTGACGCCTGAACTAAAAATGAATTTGGAATATCGAATTTTCGGGGCTTTGGGATTTTAAGCCCATGGGCTGGTCGTATGGACGGCATTCTCAATATAGCGAAACCATCTGGTACCACTTCCTTTTCTGTCGTCTCCTGCGTCAAACGCCTGTCCGGCGATCGCCGCGTTGGGCACGGTGGTACCCTTGACCCACTGGCTTCCGGTGTTCTGCCGGTCTTCCTTGGCCAGGCTACGCGTGTGGTCGAGTATCTGATGGAGTATTCCAAGACCTATCGTGCCGAAATTACTCTCGGCGTTACAACCGCCAGCTACGATGCCGAGGGTGAAGTCCTGTCCCGTTGCGATGCGTCTTATGTCACTCTTGCCCAAATCGAAAGTCTCTTGCCACGATTCATTGGTGATATTATGCAGAAGCCGCCGGTTTTTTCCGCTCTCAAACGAGGGGGCAGACCGCTTTACGAGCTGGCTAGGAAAGGTGCAGCTATCGAGATTGAGGCGCGTCAGGTTACCATTTATCGTCTTGATGTTGTATGTTTTGCTTTTCCACGGCTGATTCTTGATGTCGAATGCAGCAAGGGCACCTATATCCGCTCGCTGGCGCACGACTTTGGGGAGGTGTTGGGATGTGGGGCGCACCTTTCCGGACTTGTCCGCACCGCCTACGGGCCGTTTGACATAAAAAACGCGGTAACGTTGGAAAAATTGGAAGAAAGTACGGCTGACGGCACCATTCCGGAATTGCTTCAGCCGCTGGACGCGGTGCTGACACTGTGGGACAGAGTATCACTCACTGCGTCGCAGGTTGAGGGAGTGCGGTGTGGGGTGTGGCTACCGCTCGAGGGCTGTGGAGACAAGATGCGCCTGCTGGGATACGATGACAGTGGCAAACTGGTCACCCTGCTCACACTGGATGCAGAGAAAAACCTGTGGCGTCCCGGGAAGGTGTTTTGTTGAAGGCACTTGATTTGATATTAGCTGGCTCTAGGAAGTCTAGTCAATAACCTGAACTCATACAAATAGTTGACCCAGGTTTTTCATAAGGTTACAATTTATCTATAAGATGAACAACCTCTAGCAAATATTCACAGGCGAGGTGTCGCAGGTGGGCTTTCTTATGATGAATAAGATGCAAAAACGCATAGAACCTTCAGCAACCAGTATTGTCCGTGGTGTTTCAATGGCACGGGTGTCTGGTTGCTTTATTGTTTTCGGTGGATGAACAAGTGATGTTGAATAAGCTGACACAAGGCACTCCGTTGAAAAAGATTGTTTTGCTGCTTGTTGCTATCGTCATGGCCTTGCCGATATTGGCATCCTGTCAAAACATCAAGGAAACCAACACAGATACACCTGTGGATAGCACGAATACCGTTGATATTACGCCAGTCCTTGACCCTGAACTTGAGCTAAGAATGTGTGAGGATTACAGGCTGGTTTTTAACTTCCTGCCGCCGGACGA
>WREQ01000028.1 GCA_009779255.1 Dehalococcoidia bacterium | reverse complement strand
GACGACAGCCGCGCTTACCAACGGGAAGTCGATGGCCTTGCGGAAGGCGAACTTGAGATAGGTGCTCCTAGTGCCTGAAGGCAGTGCCGGAATCGAGATTTCGGTGACGATTTCATCGGCATCAAGGATGTTGATTTGTTCGCGGCGCGCATTGGTAGCAGTCATGGGCGGTACGAAGAAATCGGCGACCGGCCTTGACTGCTTGTTGGTGACGATTGTGGCACCCATCGCTACCAGAACGGGAGCGGTGTCTGAGGGGCAGACTGCGAAGCAGGTGCCAGTATGGCCGAAGATGGAGTGGTACTGGTTGACGCCGGTGAGGGCGTAGCACTGTCCGCCCGCAACCTTGCGCAGGCATGGGAATTCGTCGTTATCGTAGCGATAGTAGATGCAGCGGGGCCTCTGGCAGATGTTGCCGCCGATGGTGCCCGCGTTGCGCAGCTCTGGGCTGGCCACGGCCAGCGCTGCCTCGGCCAGCGCCGCCCAACCGGTTTTGACGGTGGACGAGTTGGCGATGGCGGTGAGGGTGGTCAGGGCGCCGATCTTAAGCGCTCCGCCCTCTGTCCTGATGTAGTCAAGGCCGTTGATGGTCTTGATGTTGACCAGCGTCGCGGGCGGGTTGGGCGAAATCATGCCCTTCATGTAGGTCAGCAGATCGGTGCCGCCGGCAATCACCTGCGCCCCGCCGGTCAGCTTGGAGGCTGCATCGGCTACGGAAGTGGCGTTTACGTGAGTGAATTTATTCATTTTCTACTTTTCTCCTATGCCTTGCCAAGCGCTTTGAGAATTCTGGCGGGGGTCAGCGGGCCGTGGTCAAAGGTGGGCCAAACACCGATGGCGTTGTAGATGGCGCAGTAGATGGTGGAGGTGCAGGACGAGGCCGGTTCGCCGATACCATGGGCGCCGAAGGGGCCGGCGGCGTCGTCAGTTTCAACATCTATGATCTCAAAGTTGGCGGTGAGGTCCATCGAGGTGGGCACCTGAGACTCGGTGAAGAAGCTGCCAATCATAGCGCCAGTGGCCGGGTCGTAGATGTCACCGTAGAACAGCGTCTGGGTGATAATCAGCTCGCAGCCGGAGAGCATTTCCTTGATGGTGCCCAGCTTGTAGATGGTGCGGCCGGTGTCGACACAGTTCCAAATGTTGATGACCTCGACCTCTCCGGTATCGGTGTCCACCAGCACTTCAGCGGCGGCGCCGGAGGAGCCGTTGGTGTTGCAGGCGTCGCCAATCTTGGCATCGCCGACGGTGCGGTTGATGAGGGAGGAGGCCCAGCCGTTGGATGACCAAGCCATGGTGCCAGGAATTTGGGCGATGGCTTGCTGGTAGGTGCGGCGAACGGTCGGGTCGCTCTTGAGGAAGATTACGGAATCCTTGGCGTCCAGGTCTTCCAGCGACACGCCACTGATGTTGACAGTGGGCGCGGCGGTGTAGCCGGAGCCAGGTACGGTGACGGCGATGGAAACTACCTTGCCGTCCAGAACGTTGGCGATGGCTTGGGCGCGTGCGCCGCCGCCGCCGCTGAACCATACGGCCGGTTCGCCGGTATAGCCTGAGCCGCCGTTGGTGACGGTGACCGCGACCACCTGGCCGTTGGCAACGGTGGCGGTGGCGGTGGCGCGGGTAACGCCGGCCGGAGTGATACCGCTGAACGTAGCCTGGGTGAGGGCGTTGCGGGAGATGTCCGCGCGTGCCTTGCGGCCCATGTTGATCGCGGCCGTGCCTACGCCGGCGGTGAAGCCGGAGCCAGCCTGGTTGCCGGCGGTGAGAGTGGTGTCGGTATTACCCCATTCGCCGACGTTTACGTCCTCATACTTCATCCCCATGGCTTCAGCGGTGAAGATGGCGGAGATGGTGGGAGCGCCGGAGCAGCCGCGCGCGCCGCCTAGGTTGACCAGCACCCTGCCGTCGTCGGTCATTACCATGGAGATATGGCGGCCAGCGCCGTTGACTGAGCCGTGGCTGTCCAGGTGGGCGTTCAGGGCGATGCCGTGCATCCGTCCGTCTGCCATTTTCAAGGTGCCGGGGGCATGCCACTTGGAGTCATAGTTGCAGGCCTTGTGCAGCGTCGTGAGGATTAAGGGGATGTCCTTGCCGCCCCAGACTAGATTATTGTCTTGGGAGCGGGCGGTTCCGGAGCGCACGTTCTTCAAGCGCAGCTGGTACGGATCCATGCCCAGCTCAGCCGCCAGAGTATCAATGGCTGAATCGTAGCCTTGGGAAGCGGGCGGGTCGCCCACGCAGCGCCAGGCGCCGCGCGTAGGGGCGTTGGTGTTCACGCCATATATTTGATGGCGGTAGTTGGGGATGGTGTAGGAGTTCTGGATACCCGCATTGGCGATGGAGAAGTTGCTGCTCTTGCCGGAATTGACATAACCGATCATGTCCCAAGCTACGATGGTGCCGTCTTTCCTGGCGCCGACCTTGTAGGACTGCTTGGTGTCGAACTGGCGGGAATTGAGGGTGGTATGCAACTTGCGGGTTTCGACGATCTGGACGGGGGCGCCGCCGACCTTGCGGGAGAGTGCCGCCGCCGGGACGACTGCAGTACCCATGCCGGTCTTGTCGCCGTGGCCGCCGCCGGTGCCGTGGGTGTGGATGTGTACCTTGTTGGCAGGCAGTACCAAGGCGTTAACCACGGCGTTCTTGGCGGAGTGGATGTTCTGGGAGGGTACCCAGCCATACAGGTTGTCGCCAATCCACCAGGCTATTCCGCTGTGCGGTTCAAGCATGTTGTGGCAGTAGGTGGTGGTCCAGCCCATATCATCGAAGTCGCGGTTGATGGTTACTTCGGCAGAGGCGAAGCCAGTTTCGAGGTTTCCGCGGGAGGGGGAGATGGTGGGGGCGGCAACGTTGGTGCCGGTAGTGGTGTTGCCGCCGGGGATGGCCAGGTTGTTCGAGTTGGCAATGGCATCCTCGACGTCCCACACCAGCGGGGCGACGTCGTAGGTAACTTGGATCATGTTAGCGGCGCGCAGGGCGGTGAAGGGATTGTCGGCCACTACGCCGGCCACTTCCTGCCCGTAGGAGAAAATGCCTTGGGTCCAAGTGTTGGGAATGTCGCGGTAGTCGATGACTGCCAGCACGCCGGGTTCAGCCAGCGCTCTGGTGGCGTCGATCATGGGGGTGGAGCGGGTGCTGAAGGTGGCGGTAGCGGTCGCGCCGGTGCCGCCGCCGCCAGTGAAGGTCACCCTGGGGGCGGAATCGTAGTTGGTGCCGCCGCTGACGATGGTGACGCCAGTGACAGCGCCGCCCGAGACGGTAGCGGTGGCGGTCGCGCCGGAGCCGCGGCCGCCGGCGATGGTGACGGTGGGAGCGGAGGTGTAGCCGGAGCCGCCGTTGGTGACGTTGATCGCGGTGATAGCGCCGCCGCCGCCGGACAGCCTGATCCAGCCGCGGCCGATGGTGGCGCCCTTAATGGCGCCGTACAGCTTGCGTCCGGGGAGCCGGTCGACAGCGAAGTCCATCTTGCCGGTCAGCACCCAGTGGATATGAGGGTCCCTGTTTTCAGGGGACCCAACTACGTTAAGTGTAGGTAGAGCCATAGTTTACACGCCTCCCGTGATGGATTCAACGACTTTCCTGATGTTGCCGCACACGCAAATGTGGCCAGAGATGGCGAGGCGGACCTCCGCGGCGGTGGGTCTGGGGGTGGTTTTCAAGAGACCTTCGCCGGCCATGATGAAGCCGGGGGTGCAGTAGCCGCACTGGAAAGCGTCGTTATCGTAGAATTTCTGCTGCAGGGGGCTGAGGATGGTGCCGTCGGAAAGTGCCTCAACGGTGGTAATCTTCTTGCCGGTGACTTCGATAGCCAGAACCAGGCAGGCGAAGATAGGCACGTCGTCAACCAGCACGGTGCAGGCACCGCACTGACCCATTTCGCAGCCGACCTTGGTGCCGAACAGACCCAGCTTGTCGCGCAGGACGAAGGACAGGGTGTCCATATCGTCAACATTCATGGTGTAGTCGGTGCCGTTGATGGACAGGGTGGTGAGGTTGGTGGCCAGAGCGAATGGGTGGTGGTTGGCGAAGTGCGACTGCAGATCGCTCAGAGAGGAATATTCGCTGCCATCAACAGGGCAGATGAATCTGTTGCTGCCGCCGCTGGGGCTGGTCACGGTGGTGGTGGTGGTGTTAGTGACGGTTGTGCCGGGGCCTGGTACGGTAGTGGTGACGGTCTTGGTGCAGGATGAAAGGAACGCCATAGATCCGACGGTCGCACCACCGACTACTAATCCGGCATCTTTAAGGAACTCTCTTCTGGATAGTCCCGTTTTCTTTTCAGTTTCAGACATGTTTTTTAAGTCGACCTCCTTGCTTAAAGACGAAAAACGTTTTATTGGAGTGTTCAAACTGAGGAATGATCCTCATGATAACGCCTGATTTATATTTTCCAGCCATCACCTCCTGTAAATATACTGTACTTAACGGCTAAACCTGTGGGTTATACTACTTCGGTTTTTCTTTTTCGGGTTGTTTTAGGCTTGGTCGTTACCGGTGGGAATCCCGCGTCGGATTTGGTCTTCTCCCACAGATCTACCAGCTGGTGAATGAAGCCGTCATAGCATTGACCCGGGGCACGATTGCGGTCAAGCGAGTCTTTGGTGCTCTGCTTCACTCCTACTGTGGTCCTAGCTTCTGTTACCTTTTTTGCTTTGTTGACCATGTACACTCCTTACTATTATTATAGCCTAAACACGCCACGCGCTGATGTAATCAGAATTTCAGCGTTATCTGTATTCTACATCTGTGTATGCAGGTTTGTCAATATGTGCCGATGCATCGGGGCGCATAAAAAGTTGAGGGGACGTCAACAGTTATCCTCCCTGTTTTCCACAACAATGACGGATTTGCTGGATGCTTTTTGCAATGGCGCGCTTTTTCGATATAAAATGTACTTATTACGGCATCGAGAGAGTGTCATGATTAAAACTGTGTTCTTTGACCTATATCATACCCTCATCTGTTTTGACCCGCCGCGGGAGGATAACCTTTCTGCCATCCTTGGTCGTGACGGACATGTTCTGCCGCCGGAGCGGCTGCGGCGGGTGCTGGTGGCGGCGGACGAGTTTTATAACCGCGAGACCGCGCGCCTGCCGCTGTCCGGGCGCGACAGAGCCGGGGTGATTTCGTTCTGGAAGGATTACTACGCCGTAGCGCTGGAAAAAGTCGGAGTCGCTCCGGCGCCGGAACTCCTTGACCACATTATCGCTGGTATGTCGGTGGTGAAATACGGCCTGGCGCTTTTCGGCGATGTCCTGCCGGCGCTGGAGGCGCTCGCCGCCCGCCGCATCCCGCTGGGGGTTATATCCAACATTAACTCCGATATAGCGCCGCTGCTGGACAGCATGGGAGTGCTGTCTTTTTTCAGTCTGTGCCTCACGTCTAAAGAGGCCGGGGCTATCAAACCCGACCCAGCTATTTTTCGTCTTGGCGCTGAGCGCATGGGTGTCGCTCCTGAGGATGCCCTTTATGTGGGCGACCAGTGGGAGGCGGATGTGCTGGGTGCCCGCGGCGCCGGAATGCAGGCGCTTTTGATTGACCGCGGCTGCTGCTTCACAGATGTTCCGGCGGTTGACCGGCTCTCAAGCCTTGAAGAGTTGTCCGGACGCATCTGAGTTGTGATTCACGAGTTCAGTCTCTCCAGCAAGGGGAGAGAAGGGGACGCCTCCCCCTCTTCTTGCCTGCGAGCAAGGTCTCCATTTTTGCCAAAGGGAGAAGTGTTCAGGTCAAGCCCCGAGTGACATTGCTTAATAAAGCCGTAAACTAAGCCTCCGGTTACTCTCCGGTATTTTCATCCTGCGCCGGCGGCTCCGCCTTTTCTTCGTCAGCTGCCTGATACTTTTTCATCACGGCTTCGTTGTGGTCGCGCCATGCGCGCTTGGCGGCGTCCAGCCCGGGGGGGGCGACATAAAATACCTGTATGTCAGTCGGGAACTGGACGCGGTGGCCTTCCTGCATGAAGAGTACTCCGGTCTCATCTGCTCCCAGTGTTTCGTCAAGGCGTTTGGCGATATGCTCTGCGCGTTTCCCACCGGCTTCCAGATACGAAGCGTAGAGTTTGGTGTATACGGCAGGGCTTCGCAAGTGGATTGAAAGGCAACGTCCCCAGTCTGCGAACTCATCCATCAGCGCGTCATCCTCTATTGGTGTCAGCGCGGCGCCTTTGTCCACCAGCGTCGCCGCCATTTTGGCGCTGCCGAGGCCGGTATGCTCCAGGCGCTTTAGATCGCCCCCGGAGGGAATCATTTCGTGATAAACCTTTGTTGCTTTCGAAAGGCTGGCTTCAAGGTTAGCCAGCTGGGATGCGGCTTCGCTCCAGTATTTTTCAACCAGCGTCTTAAGTTCATTATTCTCCTCGACCGGATGAAAAACCAGCGGCACGAAAAACAGCTTGCGCCCATTTTTAAATTGCGCCGCCTCGGGTTTTTCGATTTTTCCCAGTTCTGCCATTTTCTGCTCCTGTTTTGTAGTTTGTCAGTCTTGTCTTCTCGTCGCCTATTCGTATCTGGGCTACTCCACCAGGTCGAGGCGCGCGGTGCGGCCCGCCGGATACAGTCCTGTTTTTTTGCGTGACATGCCTTGATTATAACGCAATGGGGAAAGTTAAAGAAGCCATCGTATGAGTCCAGTACATATTGGACTTTTTGTGTTACATCTTCGCCGTTCATTTTTTGCCTTGAGGATGGTGCGCTAATGGATAACCGGCAACTGCCGACTCGTTGCCACCGCCTTTACCCCCTTACTATACACTTGCTATAATTGGTCTATGAATAGCAGATTGTCGCTTTTTCCTGTTTCAGCGGAAATCAATCAGGCCGGAGGTCTTGTCATCGGCGGTTGCGATACCGTGGGACTAGCCGGACGTTACGGCACGCCGCTTTACGTCATAGATGAACTCAGCATTCGCCGCCGCTGTCGGGAGTTCAGGGAGGAGTTCGGCAGTCGCTACGCTGATACTACCGTGGTATTCGCCAGCAAGGCGCTGGCCATGCCCGCTCTGGTGCGGATTTTAAAAGAGGAAGGCATGGGGCTGGACGTGGTGTCGGGCGGTGAGATATACATCGCCGAAGCCGCCGGGTTCCCGATGGATGCCGTTTATTTTCACGGCAACAACAAGTCGCCGGAGGAACTTAAAATGGCGCTCGATAAACGTGTCGGGCGCATTGTGGTAGACGGGCTGGACGAACTGGAGACACTCAACAGGCTGGCCGGTGAAAACGGCCATATCCCCGACATCCTGCTGCGCATTACCCCCGGTGTGGCGGCGCATACCCATTCGCATATCACTACTGGCGTTGAGGGGTCCAAGTTTGGTTTTCCCATGTTCATGGCCGGGGACGCCATTTTGAAGGCCATGGCGGCGGACTCGCTCAACCTTGTGGGGTTGCATATACATATCGGTTCACTGATTAACGAAACCGACCCCTATTTGAAATCTATTGATGTGGTGCTGGATTTGGCGGCGGAGGTGAAAGTTCGTGCTGGTTTCGAACTGAAAGAACTGAATGTCGGCGGCGGTTACGGTGAGGCCTATACGCTTGATGATGAGGTTCCGCCGGTTTCGTATTATGCCGAAGCGATTACGCGGCGTATCACCGACAGGTGCCGCGCGCTCGGGCTGGCGCTGCCGGCGTTGGTGCTGGAGCCGGGTCGCAGCATCGTGGCGCGCGCCGGCGTGGCGCTGTACCGCGCCGGATTTATCAAGGATGTGGGATCGCTGCGCTACGTGGCGGTGGATGGCGGCATGGCCGACAACATCCGTACGGCGCTTTACGAAGCTAGATACGAGGCGGTGCTGGCGAATCGCATGAACGAACCTGATACCGCTCCCGTGACGATTGCCGGGCGTTTCTGCGAATCTGGCGACATACTGGTGCGGGATGTCCGGCTGCCGGAGGTCAAAACAGGGGATGTGGTTGCGATACCGGTATGCGGCGCCTACTGTATTCCCCTGTCCAACAATTACAACGCCGTGCCGCGTCCGGCGGTGGTCATGGTGGCGGACGGTGTCGATCGTGTCGTGCGCAGGCGCGAAAGCCACCAGGATTTGATCCGCAACGACGTTTTCTAGATGAATACCGAAAGGCTCTGGATGCTGGTCGGGCACGACGCTGTTGTAGCACGTCTGGCGCGCGCCGTGGCGCAGGGAACATTGGGACACGCCTATCTTGTCACAGGCGCGGAGCATTCTGGTAAGACGACGCTGGCGCAGGCGCTGGTTCAGGCGCTGAACTGCGCTGCGGACGAAGTTCCATGCGGGGAATGTTCAGCCTGCCGGCGCATCATCGCCGGAACGCACCCTGACGTGCATGTAATCTCGCTTGATTCCGCTGCGGATGAGGAAGGCAGCAAACGCAGTGAAATCGGTATCAAACAAGTGCGTGACGAAGTCCGGCACTGGGCGCAGTTGGCGCCTTTCGAGGGAAGGCAGCGCGTTTTCATCATAAACGGCGCCGAAATGCTTTCGGGCGAAGCCGCCAACTGCCTGCTCAAAACCCTGGAAGAACCGCAGGCGCAGATATTGTTCTTGCTGCTGACGGCGGACGTTTCACGACTTCCGGAAACCGTAGTTTCGCGCTGCCAGCGCATTGATCTCAGGCCGGTGGCGGCCGAAACGATAGAACAGGCACTGCTGGAGCGCGGTGTCGAGCCGTCAAAAGCGCGCCTGTTCAGCCGTTTGAGCCACGGGCGTCCTGGTCAGGCGCTTGACGCCGCGTCTTCGGAAGAATTTCTGGAGGATCGTGCCGGGCGCTTGGAACTCTTTTTCGAGATGGCGGAGGGCGGCCTCGAACGGCGTTTTGAGTACTCCGCAGAACTGGCCTCCCGTTTCAGTAAAAAACGGGCCGAGGTGCGGGAAACGCTCGATGAATGGCTGGAGCTGTGGCGGGATCTGCTGCTTTTGAAAGCCGGGGCGGACGAGTCGGTCGTCAATCTGGATTACATGGAGCGTTTGCAATCTATGGCGCATGGATTTAACATAAAAGAAATCAGGGCGGCTATCAATGCTATTTCACAGGCGCAGCGCCATCTGCGCCGGAATGTCGGTGCCCGTTTGGCGCTGGATGTGATGATGCTGGATATTCCGCGGGCGCGCGCCGCTCGTATTGCCGCAGGGGGATAGACATGTCAGAAATTGTAGGTGTACGTTTCCGCAGGAGCGGCAAAATATATCACTTCGACCCGGCCGGAGCCGCGCTCAAGCTGGGCGACAGCGTGGTGGTGGAAACGGCAAATGGCTTGGAGCTGGGCCGCGCCGTGGTGTTCACCACCACCGAATCCGTCGCGGAACTATCCGGACCGCTCAAGCCGGTGGTAAGACTGGCGACTCCGGAGGATATACAGCGCTCGGTGGAACTGTGTCCCAAAGAAAAGGAAGCACTGGCCGAAACCGGGCGGCTGGTGGAGCGGTTGTCACTGCCGATGAAGCTGATACAGGCGGAGTACAATCTGGACGCCTCGCATCTCACAGTGTACTTCTCCGCCGAAGGCCGCGTTGATTTCCGCGATTTGGTGCGGGAGCTGTCGTACGCGCTCAAGGTGCGTGTTGAACTGCGGCAGGCGGGGCCGCGCGACGAAGCTAAACTGCTGGGCGGCTTCGGCAGATGCGGACGCGAGCATTGCTGCGTCTCCTTCCTGGATGATTTTTCTCCGGTTTCCATCAAGATGGCCAAGGTGCAGGATCTGTCGCTCAACCCGATGAAGATTTCCGGTGTGTGCGGGCGGTTGCTGTGCTGCCTTGGGTATGAATGCGAGCAGTACCGTATCATCAAGGAAAAGATGCCGCGTGAGGGCAGGCGCGTCATGACCGACGCTGGACCGGGTGTGGTGGTGGGGCTGAATACGCTTGAAGAAAGTGTGATGGTGGAGTACGAAACTGGGGTGCGGGTGGAATATCCTGTCGCCAAAATCAAGGTGCTGGAAGCACCGCGCCCGCCAGGACATCGGCCTCAGTCTGTTCAGCCAGTCCCTGCCAGTCAGGATAATTCTCCAGAAGAAGCACCCGCGCCTCAGCCCGAGCCGCCGCGTGATGCGTCCGAAACTTCAGAAGGCACTACTGAAGAACTCCTGTCGCAGGACTAGTTGGGGACGTAATTCGGCAGGTATTTCTGCCATCGACTGATGCTTCCGGTATAGCGGTGCGGCACTAGGAAAGTGCTGGTTTCACGCGGTTTCGCTGGCAGTGTCCGGAGCCTCATATTGGCCTGTTCAGGGGTGCGGCCGGCCTTGTGGCGGTTGCAGGGGACGCAGGCGGCGACGACATTTTCCCAAGTATGCCTGCCGCCCTGACGGCGCGGAATCACGTGGTCGATGGTCAGCGTGGTATCGCGTCCGCAGTACTGACAGACGAAACCGTCGCGGTAGAACACCCCGATGCGGGTGAGCCTTCTCTCGATGTGTGGCCGGCGCACCATATGCTCCAGCTTGATTACCGATGGTATGGGGTAAGCCTTGCTGGCGCTGTGAAAGCATCCGAGGCCGTTTTCCAGCATTTCCGCCTTGCCTTCCAGCACCAGAATAATGGCGCGGCGGGCCATGCAGATGTTGAGCGGCTCAAAGCTTTGGTTGAGTACCAGAACCGGGCTGTTGGTCAAAACTTAGCCTCGCTTCTTACATTCGTCCCCTATTTTAAAATATGGCCGATGGGGATAGCAAGTCAGCAATCAGCTTTCAGCTTTCAGCAATTAGCATGGGGACAAACTCACCGCACGTCACTTTTCCTATGGCTCGTCCGGCTTCATGGCGATTTCGCTGCCGCAGCCCGGGCAGGCGATTTTTTCGCGGCGGTGGATCTGACCCAGTGTGACCACGATTTCGTAATCGCAGCCGGGGCAGTGAATGCCGATTTCAACATCGTCGTACATGGTGTCTCCCTGTTACTGGTGTGAATATCGTCCGGAGTGTCTGGCGTTTAATTAACTCTGTTTTCGCTCCATACGGCGCAACGGATATTATAACTGAATTTACATGGACAGGCACATGGCTTTCGGGTGAAATGAAATTCAGTCCAACGCCAGCGTCTTTTCAAATATCTCTGGAAATCAAACTCTCGCCTCGCTACGGTGGGTGAAGAAACAACCCTCCGGCGCCGTAACGGGAATAATAGGGAGTATCAGCATAGCTGACGGGGGGGTGGCAGTCAGATGGTTTGACAGCACCCCTGTTAATCGTCTAAATTACCGGATGTATGGAAAAGCTTTCGAAATGGTCGGTCGGCGTCGCCGATCACAAGGGCGATTATGTGGTGATTATCCCCAAAGGCAGTCCGCTGCCGGCGCGGCGCTGCATTACCGTCACCACATCGCGGGATTTGCAGTCAAACATGAAGCTGGCAGTTTACATGGGGGAAAGCAAGCGGGCTTCGGGTAATTATCCTCTGAGTAACATCAGTCTGGAGTGTTGCGAAAAACTGCCAGCGGGTGGGACGGCAGTCAGGCTGACATTCAATCTTTACACACACAGCGTGATGCGCATCAGTGTCTGCTACAGGGATAATGAAACTCCTCAGGAGGTTGACATCGTGCCGGTGAGCGGTTTGTCTGAAGCGCAGATGGCGCGCCTGCGCGAGGTTATCAACCTTGAAATCAACTCCAGTACGCCGCGTGAAGTATGCTCAGACACTCCCATGGTGACGGTGGTGCTGGGGTGAGGAACATTTCTGCTTTGTAGCATGTTTGCTTCTTCTTGCCTGCGCCAAGCCGCCTCCCCGTTGGCGGCAAGCAGCGGACAAGTGCAGCGGGAGAGCGACAAAAAAATGAAATGAAAATCAAATAAAAAGTGTGCCTTTGCAAAATTGATAAAAGATATAAAGATATGGCAAAAATAACAGTTCAAGGAACAGAAATAACCATTATTTCGGCAAAAAGTGATGACTACATTTCTTTGACCGATATGGCAAATGCCAAAGAAAGTAAGGCTCGCGCCGCGGATATTATTAAAAATTGGATTCGCACACGCACAACTCTTGAATTTCTTGGTACTTGGGAACAACTTTACAATCCCGATTTTAAAGTTGTCGAATTTGACCACTTTAAAATGCAAGCAGGTTTGCCAAGTTTCGTTCTCAGTACAAGCGAATGGATTGAAAAAACCAATGCCGTAGGGATTTGTGTCAAGCAAGGAAGATACGGAGGCACATATGCTCATAAGGACATTGCGTTTGAATTTGGGTCGGCTATCAGTTCTGTTTTTAGGCTATTTTTGATAAAAGAATTTCAACGCCTGAAAGAAGATGAACTAGGTAGCAAATCGCTCGAATGGAATTTGCAGCGCACTCTTTCAAAAATCAACTATCGTATTCATACAGACGCAATTAAGGAACATATCATTCCTGCGTTGGTTACAAAAGAGCAAATAAATTACGTCTATGCCAACGAAGCCGACTTGTTAAATGTCGCCCTCTTTGGCAAAACCGCAAAAGAATGGCGTGACCAAAACCTCAACGAAAAAGGCAATATGCGCGATCATGCCACATTGGAACAACTTGTAGTGTTATCGAATATGGAAAGCATAAACGCTCTGCTCATTCGACAGGAACTGCCGCAACGCGAGAGACTTGTACAACTTAACAAGGTTGCCATTACACAAATGCGCTCATTGCTCGAAAGCAAAAAAATGAAATTATTAAAATAAGGGAAAAGAGAGTACAAATCCCCCCCGCCTGCGCCAAGTTGCCTCTCCGTTGGCGGTAATGCGGGCGATAGTGTACAGCACCGAAAGAGAAAAGGAATTAAAAATGTAGAATCGAATAAAGAGAAGGACGACATTTAGTTCCAAAAGGAAAAACTGTAACTAAAAATAATTGTTGTATCTTTACAAAAAATGATGAACGATTTTGAAGAATATATCAAGCAGGGTGAACCTTCACGCAAAGAGAAGGCTCAAATTTGGCAAACGGCTATCGGTTTGCAAGATACTGATGGATTGAAGCCGTCCGATTATCTCATAGAAACGGCAAGAGAAAATATCGAAGATAAAATCACAATTACCGAAGTTCAACAAAAAATTGACAATTACTACAAACAACAATCGAATCAGAAAAGCATTGGAACAGATCGTACCGAAGAAGCAGACAAGGTTTCGGCTCGCATTGCTGAAATTTTGTCAAGCCACACTTTTTCGTTTTCACCGTTAGAATACATTGAAATTCACCGCCGACTTTTCGCGGGCATTTACAAATTTGCAGGGAAAATTCGCGATTACAATATCACCAAAAACGAATGGGTGTTAAAAGGGCATACAGTACTTTATTCCGACTTCAATCTGATTCGTCAAACACTTGATTACGATTTTGCACAAGAAAAACAATTT
>WREQ01000027.1 GCA_009779255.1 Dehalococcoidia bacterium | reverse complement strand
TTTCTTCAAAACCGGGGGTTTTTTTTCTGGTCTTTTCTTCAGCGCTTTTAAAAAAAAAAAGGTTTTTTTCACCGCTTCCCCCCCCCCCCCCCCCCCCGAAATGTCAACCCCATCTACAACCGCGCACAATCGGCGTACAGACAGATGGCAGGCAAGGTTGGTGAAAATTGTTTGCCTGTGGGATGTTGTGTCGTCGTTCTGGATTGACGGCTTGACCTGCAATGACATTCAAGTGAGATGGGTTATGAGTTTTGAATTCAAGTCACCAACTAACCACTACCTCCCCCCGCTCTCTTGTCGTGCTGGACGTACTCCGCACGTGTAGCTATAATCTGCACAAGCATGAAAACACTTCTGATAACGCCGCAGATAGAAGCCGCTCTGAACCGCCTGGCTGGTGAAATCAGCCGCGACTACAAGGATAAAAACCCTGTTGTCATCGGCATTCTCAATGGCTCTTTTATCTTTCTGTCAGATCTGGTTCGCAGGCTGGACTTTGATATAGAAATCGATTTCGCCATCCTTTCCAGCTATGGAGACAAGACCAAAAGCAGTGGTTCGGTGCGTCTGGACAGGCGTTACACCGCGCAGCTCAGGGGGCGGCATGTGCTGGTGGTGGATGACATCGTTGACAGCGGGCTTACGCTGAACTTTCTTTTCGGACAGATATGGAAAGACCACCCTGCTTCGGTGAAACTGTGCGCCTTGCTGGACAAGCCTTCGCGGCGCAAGGTGCCAGTGGAGATAGATTATCTGGGGTTCACTGTTCCCGATGACTTCATCATTGGCTACGGCATGGATTACGCCGGCAGGTACCGCAATCTTCCCGAAATCTGCGTTCTTGGGGAAGAGGGATAAGAATTGAACGTCACGGCAGCTTTTATCGAAGCGGCGCGCGGCCTGTCCCATGTAGATCTACTGCTGACCAATGCGCGCATCGTCAATGTTTTCAACGGCGAGATAGAGCACGGGAACGTGGCCGTTCATCAGGGGCGCGTTGTCGGTATCGGTGACTACCGGCTGGCGCGTGAAATCATCGACCTCGACGGGCGGTATCTTCTGCCTGGCTACATCAACGGCCACACGCATATAGAAAGCTCGATGCTTGACATAAACCGTTACGCGGAGGCGGTTATTTCGCGCGGCACGCTGGGCGTTGTCACCGATTTGCATGAAATAGCCAACGTCTGCGGTATGCGCGGCATCGAATATATCCTGGATTCGGCGCGCCGCCTGCCGTTCTCCCTGTTTGTGATGGCGCCGTCCTGCGTACCGGCGACCGCTATGGAGACATCCGGCGCTTCTTTGAGTGCCGGTGACACGCGCAGCCTCCTACGACGCAAGGGGGTTATCGGTCTTGGCGAGATGATGAATTTCCCCGGCGTGCTGGCAGGGGACGGTGAAGTGCTGGCGAAAATTAACGCCGCGGCATCCAGTATCGTTGACGGACATGCTCCTGGGTTGGGCGCGTTTGACCTGAATGCCTACATCGGCGCCGGCGCATCTTCTGACCATGAAAGCGTGAGTCTCGAAGAGGCGAGGGAAAAACTGGCACGCGGCATGTATGTCATGATCCGCGAAGGCTCTTCGGAGAAAAATCTGGAGGAACTGCTGCCGCTGGTAAGCGATAAAACGTACAAACGCTGCCTGTTTGTGGTGGACGACCGCAGTTGCGCCGACCTGCTGTACGACGGAGATGTCGATGCCATCGTGCGCAAGGCCATCCGCCTTGGTCTCGAACCGGTACGCGCTGTACAGATGGCCAGTATTAACGCCGCCGAGCGTTTCGACCTGAAGCATGTCGGGGCGGTGGCACCGGGATACTATGCCGACTTGCAGGTTGTTTCAGATATCAACCGCCCTGAAGCCGATTTGGTATTCCGCCGCGGGCGACTGGTTGCAAGAGGCGGGAAGGCGGTATTCAAAGTATCACAGGACGTCCGGCCCACTCCCGGAGGCAGTTTCAACGTCGGCGACTTTGGCACGGAACACCTGAGGCTCAAGCCGAAATCTGCGGTTTTTCCGGTCATTGAAGTCGTGCCCGGGCAAATTATCACGCGCAAACTGGAGACGGAGCCGCCGCTGGATGGCTCCGGTTTTATCGCAGCGGACATCGAACGGGATATTTTAAAATTGGCGGTGGTTGAGCGACATGCCGGCAGCGGCAATGTCGGGGTGGGATTGGTGAAGGGCTTCGGATTTAAATGCGGCGCACTGGCATCGTCTGTGGCGCACGACTCGCACAATATTGTGGCGGTGGGGACCTGTGACGCCGATTTGACGATCGCCATACGGGAGGTTGTGCGGATGCAGGGTGGGCTGGCAGTCGTCTCTCAAGGCAGGGTATTGAAAACGCTGGCGCTGCCGATTGCCGGACTGATGTCAGATCGCCCTCTATCTGAAGTGGCGGCAGTTTTTGGGGAGGTCGGGCAGGCGGCGCGGGATGTCGGGTGCGTTCTTGCGGCACCGTTCGCGGTACTTTCTTTCCTAGCACTGCCGGTGATACCGGAGCTACGTCTGACGGACAGGGGGCTGGTAGACGTGAACACCTTCAGGTTTATCGGGTGAGAGGCCTGATACCCCTATGGGTTGAAACTACCGCTGAACCACAGCCATAGCAGCGCGATGCTGATGCCAAGAATTCCGCCGCTGAAAACCTGTACCGGCGTATGTCCGATTAGTTCCCGCACATCCTGTTGAATGCCTTTAGGCCGGCGGTTGCGTAGCTCCTGTAAAATTTTGTTGAGAATCACCGACTGCTTACTCACTGAGTAACGCACACCGGCGGCATCGTACATTACGATGGAAGCGAAAACCGTGGCGATGGCGAATTCAATCGAATTAAAGCCGACCAACACGCCTATCGAGGTTGCCAACGACGTGACCATTGCGGTATGCGAGCTGGGCATGCCGCCGCTCCTTATGAAAAAACTAAAATCCAGCCGTTTTTCGCGTATCAGGCCGCCGACCACTTTTAATATCTGGGCGGACACCCACGCGGTAATGGCAATCCAGAGCGCTTCGCTGAAAAGTGTGTTCAAAACAGACCTTTCCTGATTTTCGGCAGCGGAGCTGGTGATGTTGGTTGTTGGGCAATGTATCCGCGGCGGCGCGCTCGCCAGTCCTTAAAGCAGCGCACGCCATCTTCATCGCTCAGATTGTTCCAGTATCGGTAGTAATCCGCTATATAAAACCTGGGCGCGCGGGATGTTTCAATGGTAGTTACACTCTGCGCCGCTTTCTCCACGACCTGAATCGCAGCTTCCGACGCCGCCGGAACAGCCACGATGACTCGGGACGGCTGGCGTCGCTTTACCGATTCAACAGCCGCCAGCATGGTGTAGCCGGAGGCCAGTCCGTCGTCAACTATAATGGCGGTTTTGCCCTTGATGAGCGACAGCGCGCGGTTATTACGGTAAGCCAGACTGCGCCGGCGAATGTCCTCTCTGACCTTGTTTATCTGATAGTTGATCTGATGTTCGTCCAGATTGAGCGCCGCCAGCACCGCCTCGTTGAAAATGGTGGTTCCGTCATCAACGACGGCACCGAATCCGCCTTCGGGTCTGAGCGGAATAGGCAGTTTGCGGGCAACGACGATGTCCAGTTCGGCTCCCAGTGCCAACGCGATCGGTACCGCTACCGGCACGCCGCCATTGGGAATGGCCAGCACTACGGCTGACATACCGGCGTACTCCGCAAGTTTGCCCGCCAGTTTGGCTCCGGCATCATAACGGTTTTCGAACAGGGCTGGACGGTTTGGTGTATTCAAATTTTACTCCGTGATAGTTTGTGGCATCAGCCGTTACAGATTTGAAAGGGTGGAGAGTCTCCGGCAGCCGTAATCAACTCATGTCCTAGTCGTAGCAGTTTGTCCGCTCGCGGGTATTCGGCGCTTTTCGTGCGAAGATACACGTCCAGCGCATCGGCAGCAGACAGCGCTTCAATAGCCATTCCTTCCGGCAGTGGACGTGAGTTTTTGCGGATATTCCGGACAATGGAAAAATAATATGCCTCCGAGGCCGCCTGACGCAAACGGTTTTCGTCCAACATGGCAACAGAGTCCTGCGGCAGACTCAACTCCAGACGCACGATATTGCCGCGGATATCATCGACAGCTGGTGTAATCGCCGCCAGCGCTGCTCCCGTGGGGTCAAGGCTCCAGTCTTCAATGCGTGCTGCTATTTTAAGAAAGCGCCTGCCCGCGATGCTGTTAAATTCAAAAGTTGTATGCCGTATGCCGTCAAAATTTTTAATCTCGACAACATAAAAGCCTTTTTCATCATCTTCATCCCCGAAATCCAGCCGTTCCAGACTGCCGCTGTAAACTACCGGCGGCTGTCGATTCAGCACCTGATGACGATGGATATGCCCCAGCGCTACATAATCGAAACACGGCAGGGCGACCGTGCCGGGAAGCAACATGTGTTCCTGCCCAATAATCATAGTATCTTCAGTGCCAGTTCGGGCGCTTTGCACCCAGACATGCGCCGCCAGCACAGCCGGCAGTGACGGGTCAAGGGATTCCGATAGCCGGGCAATCACATCCGCCAGCCCCTGCTGCATTTTTTGGTTGAGCAGGGCAAAATCCATTTCGGCGGAGGCTTCCTGCCCGACAATATTGCTGCGCTTGAGCCACGGTAATGCCACAATCTGAAGCGTTCCGGAAGGGGTTTCGATACGGTGCAGGCCGGGTTTATTGGCAACGGTGACTCCTTCGATAGCAAGCGTATCAAAGATTTCAATGGCGGTTGCGCGTCCGTAGGCGTTGTGCATGTCGTGGTTGCCGGACAGCAGAAAAACCGGTATGCCATGCTGTGAAAGACGTTTTATCCTGCGGGCGAACTCGCGCTGCTGCGTCTGGGAGGGGTTGCGGTTTTTGTAGGCGTCTCCGCAGAATAAAACCAAGTCGGCGTTGTTATCTATGGCATAGTCAATCAGGCGGTCGAAAGAATCTGTAAAATCGCGCAGACGCGTTGACAGCCCACTCTGCGCGTCGATATGCCCGTAAGTTTCGACACCCAGATGCAGATCGGCGAAGTGGATGATTTTCATTCGTGTTTTTGGCGTCTTGCAGGTATTATAGGGAAAGTTTCTCCGCCAGAACCACTTTCAATTCGGCCACAGGTACGCGTATCTGAACCATGCTGTCGCGGTCGCGCACGGTAACCTGCTGGTCTTCCAAAGATTGAAAGTCCACGGTTACGCAAACGGGAGTGCCGGTCTCATCTTGGCGGCGGTAGCGGCGTCCGATGCTCTGGGAGTCATCGTAGGCGCACGCCCAGTGTCGGCGCAGTTCGGCATAAATCTGCTGTGCCAGCGGCGTCAGAGTCTCCTTTTTTGACAGCGGCAGCACCGCTACTTTTATAGGAGCGATGGCGGGGTGCAGGCGTAGCACGGTGCGGATTTCATCCTTGTCCGGCTCTTCGTCGTAGGCGTCACACAGGAATGCCAGCATGGAGCGGTCAACGCCAGCGGACGGCTCGATTACACATGGCACGATGGTTTCTCTGCTCTCTTCATCAAAATAAGCCAACGTCCTGCCGCTGAATTTGGCATGCTGTTTGAGATCAAAGTCTCCGCGGTTAGCAATACCTTCAAGCTCACCCCAGTTCCATGGGAAATGATATTCGACATCGGTGCAGCAGCGGGCGTAATGCGCCAGGCTTTCCTTTGGATGAGGCGCAAACCGCAGATTATCCGATTTGATGCCAAGCTCTCGATACCATTCCATGCGTGCGTTTGTCCAGTAGTCGAACCACTGCATATCCGTTCCCGGCTTGACGAAATATTCCAGCTCCATCTGCTCAAACTCGCGGCTGCGGAAGATAAAGTTTCCAGTGGTGATTTCATTGCGGAAACTCTTGCCCTGCTGGGCGATGCCCAGCGGCAGCTTCCTGCGGGTGGTGGTCATCACATTTTCAAAATTGACAAAGATACCCTGGGCGGTTTCCGGGCGCAGATAGACGACGGCCGCCTGCTCCTCTACTGGCCCCATGAAGGTCTTGAACATCAAGTTAAACTGGCGCGGCTCAGAGAGTGCGCCGCCGCAACCAGCGCACTTCATCTCGTTCAGTTCATCCGCCCGAAAGCGCAGATTGCACTTTTTGCATTCCACCAGAGGGTCGGAGAAGCCGCTCAGGTGTCCGGACGCCTCCCAGACGCGGGGGTGCATGAGGATGCTGGTGTCGATTCCAACCACGTCGTCGCGGCTTTGCACAACACTTCGCCACCATGCGTTTTTGATGTTGCGCTTCATCTCTACGCCGAGCGGACCATAGTCCCAGCAGGAGGACAAGCCGCCGTAGATTTCGCTTGATGGAAAGATAAAGCCTCTCCGTTTACACAGCGAGACCAGTTTCTCCATTTTATCGTTAATTTCAGCCAAGTCCAGCTCCTTACTACCTGTTTAAAATCGAGTTGATTTTCATAAACTGACGCACAAAAACAATGCCAAACACCACGATGCTGGCTAAAATCACTATCAGCGAGAAGAGCAATGCCGAAATCAAATGGCGCTCCCACAGAGCGTATATGAATACGTCCAACATGAGATACGCGATGATGACCTGCGGCAGCAGCACCATGTGACTCATGAGTATGATGAAACCGCCCAGTTCCGCCGGCGGCGGCCCGGTTTTGAGCAGGTTGCGTCCGATACGAATTACGCTTTGCGCGATGGCGGCGGCAATGAAAATTCCTATTGCCTGGGAAAGCATGATCAGCGCCACGAAAACAAACTTGCTCATGGTGGTAGTGGCGGCGCCCTGCGAATCAAAACGCACCGCTATCGGATTGGGGGACTGAAATACGAACAATAGCGCCGTGATAAGGCACAGAACAGCTAAAATCAGCGGCCCGGCGATATAGCTCCGGCGGAACTTCAAGTCGGGCGGTTGTTCAGAGATTTGGTCAGACATAGCACTTCAATTGCAATAAAATTACCAGCTTTAGCCTGCGATGTCAAAGTAATCAGGGAAGCCGTAGCTGTACAAGCCCAACACATATTGGACTCATACAAGAATTTGACCCTCCTGTCTTAAACATGCTACGGTTAAGCCACGAGCGGGAGTAGGCAAAGTGTATTTAGGAGGAGTATCTGTAATGAAACTTCACACCAAATCTGGCCAAAGCGGAATGGTTGGTTGTCAGCTAACTATAACGTAACTGAGTACTTGTAATGAAAAAGCTTGCACCGACTGCATTTATCATTGCCGCTATGTGCGTGCCAGCCATGTTGGTATCTTGTACTGAAGTGGAAATAGCTACTTCCACTTCTACTCCTACGCCAACGACATCCACACAGGTTCCGACCTCAATATATACTCCGCCGCCAGTTACGTCTGGTCGCCCTACTCCTGTTAATCCGAACATAACCATCCCAAATCCTGCCTCGGATTTCACCTATACCATTGACGGCGACAAGGTGACTATAACCGGATATGTTGGTCGCGATGGCGATGTTGTCATACCTGAGAAAATAGAGGGCAAAAGTGTAACATTTATTCACGACACTGCTTTCTATAACTGCGAAAGGCTGACAACCATAAAGATACCAAATGGCGTAACACACATCGGTGGATTAGAGCCGAGAGATGAATTCGTTGGTGGGGGCTGGGGCGCTTTCGCCAATTGCTCGAACTTAGTAATTGTAACGATAGCTGATAGTGTAACCCATATCGGTGATTTTGCTTTCTTCGGTTGTGGTGGTTTAAGAAGCATAACATGGCCAAGCAGCTTAGAGAGCATAGGCTATAGTGCTTTTTGGGGTTGCAGTCTGCTAACCAGTATAACCAGCCCTGATGGTGTGACCAGTATTGACCATGAAGCCTTTTCTCAATGCTACGGATTAAGCAGTATAACCATACCAGACAGCGTGACAGGTATTGGTATTGGTGTGTTTGCCGGATGCCCCAACCTCACCGTCACCTGCCCCCCAGATTCTTACACTCACCGGTATTGTGTGGAGAATGGTATAAAGTTTCAGTTAGCTTAGGGGCATTCCCGTCCAAGGATATCCTCGTCAACAATTTTCGACAAGACTTTTTAGATACATGGTCCGATGACATGTCCGGTATGTTCTGGAATTATACCGTATCTATCGTTGTGTTAAAATGACATTTATGATTATTGAAACACTGACAACTGGCGGCTATCTGTCCAACTGCTACCTCTGCGCTTCGGAAACTACCCGCGAGGGGGTCGTAATTGACCCCGGGGAAGGCGCGGAGATTGTCCTGGACCGCATAGCCGAACTTCGGCTGAAAATTGCATATATCCTGCTGACACACGGGCACCCGGACCACACGGGGGCGGTCAGACGCATAAAAGAGGCCGTCGCTGCACCGCTGGCGATGCACGCCGCCGACGCGGCTTTACTCAGGGACAAGGCGTTGCACGCAATGCTGGGATTCGACACTGTCGCGATGACACCTGACATAACGCTTGAGGACGGAGAAACCATAAAGGCTGGAGAGCTGTCTTTAACAGTTCTGCACACGCCAGGACACACACCGGGAGGCATCTGTCTGCTGGGGGAGGGAATGGTTTTTACGGGCGATACGCTGTTCCAAATGGGCATAGGGCGTACCGACCTGACGGGCGGCAATACGGAGCAGCTTTTCCGAAGCATCCATGACAAACTGCTGACTCTACCTGATTCCACCGCCGTTTACCCCGGACACGGCCCCGCCACCACCATCGGCGCGGAACGTCTCATGAACCCGTTTTTTGCCGGGAGGGATTAAATTTTGCCGAGGTTATCCAGCCTGTCCTCAAGCCGTTTTTGCTGAATTGACAGAGTGAGGTCGCTGCGTGTTTTCTCCAGTACGCCGCGCAGTGCGTCGGTCGTCCTGCGCAGCCCGCCGGTGAGGCTGTCGGGGAAATCCATGGTTATCAGCACATTGTAGATGTCGTCCATGGCTTCCAGCAATTCTTCGCCGCGTGAAAAGTCGCCTTTTCTGAGACTGTCCAGCAGGAAGCGTCTTAGTTCCGAAGCTCCTTCTGCCATGCCGTTAAGGTAGGCGGCATGGTTCACCCCCAGCGCATTCGGTGTCGGGATGGCTTCTCCTGTAACCAGTGCCAGCGTTATGCCGGCTTCGGCGAATTCCTTTTCGGCGTCCCAGATGAAATGGGTGTTTGGCAGTGCCGCACAGCTCGAAAGTTGTGCGGACGCTTCGTCAAGTAGCCGGCGCCCGGTTTCCAGCGACCGGCGCGCAGTTTCAAATTCATGGCGGTGGATGGCGCGGATCGCCTGCCCCGACATTCGAATAACTTCGCGGGAAAGCGGCAAGGCTTTTTCCCTGGCGTTATCCTGTGCAATCAATTCCAGTCGGATCCCGTCCGATATGACATCCAGATTATCGAGTGGTTTGTTCATTCGTGTTCCTCTCTTTGGGCAGTTATTCCTCGCTGACAGCGTTTTCAGTGTGGCGGATACTTTTTATTTTACCGTAGAAGTCTATATCAACACCGATAAAATCAATGCGCCAGTCTGCCGGCTGTGGGTCGCATGTTTGCAGGTAATGCTCGGCGGTCAGAATCAACTTCTGCTTTTTGGATTCGGTGACAGATTCCTCTGGGGTACCGAACCCCAAGCCGGTTTTTGCCCTTACCTCGACAAAGCACATGGTGCCGTCTTGGACGGCGATAATATCTATTTCTCCGTGAGGAGAACGGTAATTGCGGCGGATGATGTTATAACCGTGACTGGCAAGAAACCGGCAGGCAGATTCCTCCCCCAGCGCGCCGGTTTCCTGTTTATTCATTTTCCGCCTGACGGAGCCGGTATTGAAAATGGCAGAAGCTGCGGCGGTGGAGAGGGGACAGCCCCATGGTCTCTATGGCATTCCGGTGTTCTCGCGTACCGTATCCCTTGTGGCGGGATAATCCGTATCCCGGATACCTGTCGTCCAACTCAAGCATGATGCCGTCGCGGATAACCTTGGCGATAATTGAAGCGCAGGCGATTGAATTGCACAACACGTCTCCGTGCGTAATGTTTTTCTGTGGCAGCGCGACTTCCGGCAGATGAAAATGGTCTGTCAGGAGGCCGTCAGCCGAAGGATTCAGTCCAGCAACAGCCTTTGCCATTGCCAGGCGTGATGCCGCGGCGATACCGATGGAATCAATAACGCTGTTGTTTACGATGCCGGTCCCCACGGCTACGGCGGTTTCCGCAATATGGCTGAACAGGTATTTTCGCTTTGCGACGGTCAACAACTTTGAATCGCGCACTTGCAAAAGCCAAGGTGGATGCGCATTTAATGAAAGAATTACGGCTGAGGCAACCACCGGCCCTGCCAGGCAACCACGCCCGGCCTCATCAACACCAGCGACAAAACGGCAACCCGCCGCCTGCAATTTCCGCTCCTCGGTAAAAGTCGGCCCGGGTTTCAGCGTTTGCAGATTCATGGTCGTCGTTACGGCGAAAGCAGTTTGGTGACACGCGTCCAGATAATCGCTGCTATGTCTTTTTTAGGCAGAAGCGCGTCAACCACCAGAAAACGCTGGGGTTCGTTGCGCGCCAGTTGCAGGTATCCCTGCCGCACCTGTTCGTGAAAAGCAAGTTCTTCTTTTTCGAAGCGGTCGCGGCTGGCGGCGTTTTTGCGCGCCAGTCCCTGATCGGCTGGAATATCGAGCAGAATGGTAAACGTGGGCTTAAGGCCTTCGGCGGCCAGGTCGTTCAGCTGTTTGATAATATCCAGATCAAGCCCCCGACCGTAACCCTGATATGCCAAAGTTGAATCGTAGAAACGGTCGCAGATTACGGTCTCCCCGCGTTTCAGCGCCGGGGCAATCACTTCATTCACCAGTTGATTGCGCGAAGCGCTGAAGAGTAGGAGTTCGCCAGCGGCGGACAACTCTGTTTCTTTATGCCATTTGAGCCAGCGCGATATACTCTCGCCCAGCGCCGTCCCGCCCGGCTCGCGCGTTAAAAGTGCAGGTACGCGCTCACGCTGTAGGTGCTGGAGCAGCGCCCGTGACTGAGAGCTTTTGCCGCATCCATCGCCGCCTTCAAAGGTAATAAAGGCAGACATGCTAGCGGCCTTCCCTGTAGATTATGACGTGGCGGTTTGGGTCGCGTCCGACTGAACGTGATGACAGCTTGTTGCGTTCGGCAATCAGGTGCTGCAGCCGCCGGATATAGGCGCTTTGAGGGTTCAGCTCAACCGGGTTTTCGGTATTATTCCGTATTTCTGAAGAAGCCTTTTCAGCTTCGCGCAGGGCATCGCTCATGGTTTCATGCCCGTCGGAGCCATGGGCGCTTTCACGTGGTATAGCCGCCTGCGGATGCATGGTGGACAGCATATGGCGCAACTGCATTGGCGTGTGCGTGCGCAGGACGTATATCGGGACACCGTACGCTTCGGCATCGCGAATTTTTTGAGGTTTGCGCCGGAAATAGCTCTTGGAGGTAACCATCAGCCCGGCGGTGCGCAAGTCATCGGTAATACCGATTTTGAGCCCCATGGCTCTGGCTTCTTCCTCCAGGCGCTGACGGTTGATGCCGAAAAGATACATGCGCGGGCCTTCTTTCCGTCCGTTCTCCTGATGCTCTGTTTTGATGTCGTGCGCGCGCTTTGACGGCTCCGGTTTTTCTATGCGAACCTCGCCGTTTTCCAGCCAGCGGAGTTCGGCGGCGGGAGGCTGTCCCCGCAGGCTTTCATCGATCGCTTCGGCAGTGTCGGGATGCACTGCGACTTTATAGTGGTCTTGGATTTCGACGACGATGCCGAAAGTCGGGGGAGCCTTGCGCTCCAGGATAGTTTTTTGAGTGCCGCGGCGTTTGGCTTCTTCATCCCCAAGTGTGACTGCCTGTATGCCGCCGACAAGATCGGATAAAGTTGGATTGACCATCAGATTTTCCAGGGAGTTGCCGTGGGCGGTGCCGATAAGCTGCACGCCGCGTTCGGCGATGGTACGGGCGGCCGCCGCTTCCAGCTCAGTTCCGATTTCATCTATGATAATGACTTCCGGCATGTGGTTTTCCACCGCTTCTATCATCACGGCGTGCTGGCGGTTGGTGGCGGCCACCTGCATACGGCGGGCATGGCCGATGGAGTGGTGTGGGATGTCTCCGTCTCCGGCGATTTCATTGGAGGTATCCACGATAATCACGCGTTTTCTCATATCGTTGGACAAAACGCGGGCGGCCTCGCGCAGCATAGTGGTCTTGCCGATGCCGGGCCTGCCCAGCAGCAGGACGCTTCTGCCGGACTGTATCAAATCTTCGATGATTTTGGCGGTGCCTTGCACCGCGCGCCCGACGCGGCATGTAAGCCCTACGATGCGGCTTTCACGGTTGCGAATAGCGGAGATGCGATGCAGGGTGCGGGCTATGCCGGCGCGATTATCATCGCCGAAGCCGGAAATGCGCGAGGTGACATAATCAATGTCTTCCTGCGTAACATCGCAGTCGTCGAGGATGGTGTCGCGGTTGGGGAAGCGGGCTTCGGGCGCCCGTCCAAGGTCGATAATGATTTCAAGCAGGCTTTCAATATCCTCTTCACTGGAAAGCGGGGCGCGAATGCGAGGCGGGAGTTTGTCCAGCAGCGCCTGAAGTTCCTGGTTAATCTGATGTCCCACCACTTCCTCCGACTTGCTTTTTTCGGGTATCCTAGAGCGGCACCGATTTCATTGTATATCCCATTCGATGCTTTTAGCAAATGGGTTGGGTTAGCAGTCAGTTTTCAGTTTGGGGTGCCGTTGCTCCCGACTGACAACTGATAGCTGAAGCTGAGGGCGATACCAGAGTACAGGGCGCGTATCAGGGTTGCTTCCGACTGACAACTGATAGCTGAAGGCTTCTTTCACGTCAGCGGCTTTTTGGATGGCAGCCCGCTGCGCCGTGGGAAGTTTTCAGGCGTGGGTGCGATCTTTTTGACGATTACAAGACACCGCCCGTCTGGAAACTCTGGCAAAGCAAGCGGGTGAACCTCGTAAGGGGCGCCTCCGAGTATTTTGAGTGCGCGTTCCGACCCTTTGAGTTCATCGGCGAGCGCGCCCTTTTTTTGCGCGACAAGCAACCCGCCCATCCTGAGAAAAGGGAGGGTGAGTTCCGCAAGAGCTGCCATAGAGGCCAGCCCCCGCGCTGTGGCCGTGTCGAACTGTCCGCGATACTCCGGCAGGTGCGCGGCTTCTTCGGCCCGCATATTTATGATATTGACGTTCAATCCCAGCATGGTGCTAATGTGGCGCAGGAAGGCGCATTTTTTACCGGTGGCTTCAAGCAGTGTCATCTCGATTTGGGGGAAGGCTATTTTCAGCGGAAGCCCGGGGAAGCCGGCGCCGGAGCCGACATCAATGATGCGGTATCCGTCGGCGGGCGGTGCGGGCAGCGCTGCCGCAACTGTCAGAGAATCCAGGAAATGCTTTATCTGAACTTCATGGCAGTCAGTGATGGCGGTCAGATTAACGCGCCCGTTCCAGTCGACAAGCTCGTCAAGATAGCATTGAAACCGGCCGAGTTGGACGGAATCTAACTCGATATTGAGGCGCAAAGCGCTGTTTAAGAGCTGTTTCTGATGGGTGTTCAATGCCTTTGATTATACATCTTTTATACGACAACCTTCATCGGCTGAGTTCATCCAGACAGAAAGATGACACATTGCTGGAGGAACGAGCCTGCGAGTGACGAAGCATCTGGAGGGGCGGTGGATGGTTACGCTCCCCGCCACCAGATCCTTCGGTCGCTACGCTCCCTCCAGGATGGACTTGTACGGGACTGAAAACTGATTACTTTCGGTCGCTGCGCTCCCTCCAGGATGGACTTGATCGTAAATCCATGCTGGAGGAATGAGCTTGCGAGTGACGAAGCATCTGGAGGAGGCGGGGAGTAGTAACTGGCACCCCGCCGCCAGATCCTTCGGTCGCTGCGCTCCCTCCAGGATGGACTTGATCGTAAATCCATGCTGGAGGAGCGAGCCTGCGAGTGACGAAGCATCCGGTGGGGTGGTTGGACGGTTACGCTCCCCGCCACCAGATCCTTCGGTCGCTGCGCTCCCTCCAGGATGGACTTGATCGTAAATCCATGCTGGAGGAACGAGCCTGTGAGTGACGAAGCATCCGGAGGAGGCGGGGAGTAGTAACTGGCACCTCCCCGCCAGATCCTTCGGTCGCTGCGCTCCCTCCAGGATGGACTTGGTCGTAAATCCATGCTGGAGGAACGAGCCTGCGAGTGACGAAGCATCCGGTGGGGCGGTGGATGGTTACGCTCCCCGCCACCAGATCCTTCGGTCGCTGCACTCCCTCCAGGATGGACTTGGTCATAAATCCATGCTGGAGGAACGAGCCTGCGAGTGACGAAGCATCTGGAGGAGGTGGTGAATGATTACGCTCCCCGCCACCAGATCCTTCGGTCGCTATGCTCCCTCCAGGATGGACTTGTGCAATGACAATAAAAAACCGGAATGACATTCTAACCACTGTCATCCAAATGTCACTAAAATACCTGTATACGCACATCAACGTGACATTGGTGTGCAACACTTGGTATAATCGCGCGAAATACATCTTATAGCGTAACAGTCGCGCTTTAATCAGTGTGAAGAATGTTCATGAGGGGTTTGGTTTTATGCGCATAATATCAAAAGCCACACGCAGGTTGCTCGGCATCGTTATGGTACTGGTGTTTGTCATGTCTGGAGGAGGAGCGGTGTATTCCACACCTGCGGCTGTTGCGGCGGCGGACGGCGTGTGGGGAGGGACAGGCACTTCCACCGATCCATACATCA
>WREQ01000026.1 GCA_009779255.1 Dehalococcoidia bacterium | reverse complement strand
TAACGAGCGGTGCAGCAAAGCTTGTTCCCGTATCAGTCATTACAGTTCCACTGCTTCGTACAAAACTAATATTCGTTCCGGGAGCAGAAATATCCGGTTTATTGGGAAGAGCGGATGTCTGAACGTAAGATGAACCTGTATTCATGTTATACGGCACCATTTGTTCTGTTGTTGGGTTGGATTTTGTATCGGCATTGCCAACAGAGATGACGTTTAACGCTTTGCCCGGACTCATGACATAGTTATAAGGATTACCAGGATCATTAGGCGTACTAGGCGAGTAGTTACCAGCACCTACAACAAAAGTCACTCCCAGATTGGCAATTTTCGCATCTACGTCTCTGTCATCAGAACTATATCCTAGCGGTAGAACAATTCCGGCAGAATAGTTTATTACCTTGCAACCTTTAGCAACCAGTGTATCAATGCCGTTCAGAAACTGAGTATGACCGGTTACACCCATCTGATACGCCTTGGCAAACGGAACAACCCCTTCATAAGTTGTCACGCCAACCATTTTGGCCTGCCCAACAATAATGCTTGTTACAAATGTTGCATGGTCAGTTGGGTTTGTGGGCGTAGGTATTTCCACGCCATTGAAATCTAATAACTTCAAATATGTGCCATGGATACCGCTCAGTTGCGGTGCGTTATGGTTGTATTGACCATTATTAGGTTCTATGATGCCAACAGTTACGTTGGAGCCTTTATAGCCATAACCGGAATTAAAGTAAGGACTTTTTGTTCCGGTTGAACTATCCGCGCCTACTTGAGTTAGTGAAAGATTCAAGCATGGCACAATAGGCCATTCTACGTATAGCGAAATATCAACAACGACTTTCTGTTTAGCGTAATCTTCTATCTCGCCTTTGGTAGCTTCTACTATTATGCTGGGAGTAGAACGGCTGTTATAAAGAACTTTCCGTGGCTTTTCACCAATGTTGTCAGCGACAAAATTATTGTTCATAGCGGAATATTCCCGCATGACAATCTCAATTTTCGCCATTCTGTATTCGTCTACTTTATTACTTCTTGCCCAGTCCACCGGCGACATGCCATCTTCGCCTTTGCGATGTGCCTCTTCGTATCCAAGTTCCTCTTCAATTTGCTTGATAATAGGCGCCAGGATTTCTTTTTCAAATCGCACTGTATCATTGAAAAATGTTGGGTCTACGCCCTTTTCAACAATTAGGGCATCTATGATAATCTTTTGGTCAACACTTTGCAACCAAAGCCAGATGGGAATCAAGTCGTTGTCTGACTTCTCCTCCATAACTTTCCATAACTCATCGCTTATCTTTGGTTTCCAAGCATCTTTAGCAATCTCGTTCACGGCAATTCTCCTCACTTAATAAAATTCGTGGTTGCTCCATGCCAAGATTTAAAAGCTAAAACAAATACTCTCATAGGCATCATCCTCTGTTTATACAAACAAAAAACCGCCGGACCCAGTGATCAACACTGAAAATTCCAGCGGCTAAGTGCCTTGCTGACTCTATTCTATTTATTCTGAAATTGCCAGGACTCATACAAGACTCCTACAACATATTCAGGTAGCATCTATTGTATTCTACCCCCCCGACTTTGTCACCCCCCCTGTATGAGTCCAATATCTGTTTGAACTTATACAGGGGTCGCTCTATTCTCCGTAAATATCCGACAGTCCATGTAGAATCATGGGCATGCAAAATACGACACCGATTACTCTATGCTGGGAGCTGTACGAACAAGGTATTCCAAAATCAAGACTTGCTGCTATAACACCACCCTTAAGAGTCCCCACCGGACATGTCGGCACAGTGGTCAGAAGATTACGCAGTTCCTACATCAACGATGTGTTGAGCTATAAACTGCCGGCAGTAAACTATCCCTGCAACTCCACATCAGTGGCCCCGCTTCCCCCGTGAAAGCGATCGGCGGGGTAATAACGGGCGACCAGTGAGCTTCTGGACAGGTAACGGTCCACCTCAAGCCTCAGTGTGCCGGTACCCTTGCCATGGATGATGCGCACTTTGCGCCAGCCGCGTGAGCAGGCGTCCCGCAGAAACTCCCCAACCATGGGGACGGCTTCCTCAACCGTGCGGGCATGCAGATCCAGTTCGGAGACAGGAAAATCATCTCTCCTCTCACCATATCCGGATGAGAGATTGGCGCGAGGATTAGAACGACGTCTCAAGCCTGCCCTTCGCCTTTGTGCATGGACACCTTGTACAATCCCTTCTCTGCGATATACGTTGCCACGGCGGGTGGGGTAAAATTGTCAATCGGCAGTCCAAGCTTCACCCGTTCGCGGATAACCGATGATGAGATGTCCACTTCCGGCCTTTCAAGCAGCACCACCACCTGTGACAGACCGGGCAAAAACTTGTCTATAGTGGACAAATCCGGTGCAGAGACACCGACGCGCGGCACCGCCACCAGCTGGCAGATTTTGATGAGTTCGTCCGGTTTATGCCAGCGCGGCAGCTCCGCCAGTTTATCCCAACCAATGATGAAGTACAGCTTATCAAACGCTCCCAATCCCTTTTTAAGCGCCAGCATGGTGTCCAGTGTATAAGTGGGGCCGGAGCGGTCTGTTTCGGCACTGGAAACCCTCCAGTGGCCGTTGCCTGAGACGGCGAGGTGCGTCATTTCCAGCCGCGCGGAGGCGGCAGAGAAGTGATACCCGTCCTTGAGGTATGGGTATCCAGCCGGCATGAAAAGCACCTCACATGGCGCCAGGCATTCGCCGACGACGGAGGCCACTTCCAGATGCCCGTTATGAATTGGATCAAAGGTGCCTCCGAGAACCGCGATATTCATGCCATCACCACGTCCACTCAAACTTGCCAATGCGCACTTTGTCACCAGGTCTTACCCCGGCACGCTCAAAAATTGGGCGCAGGCGCGCCCCGGTAATGCGGTTTCCCAGCTGGCGGCGCACCTCGGGGTCGCGGTAGTCTGAGCCGGCCACCAGTCTCTCCAGCCCCGGAGAGCGTATGATGACCACTTCCCCGATGCGCTCGGCGGTAAGCCCCTCACCCTGCGGGCGCAGCACTGGCGTGGCCTCTTTAGGTAGTTCCGGCGCCGGGTGTTTTTCAAGCAGTTCATAAACTTCGTCCATCAACTCCTTTACACCCTCGCCCGTGGCGGCGGAGATAAAACGGGGTGTAATGCCGGCATCCATGAATATCTTCCTTATCTCTGTTTTGCGGGATTTTACGTCTTCGCGGTCAGCCTTGTTAACAGCGACAATCTGCGCCTTGCGGGACATGGATGAATCAAACTGTGAGAGTTCATTGTTAACGGCAATCATGTCGTCAACAGGAGAATCGGACGCGCCGTCCAACAGGTGAATCATGACGCGGGTGCGCACGGCATGGCGCAGAAAATCGTGCCCCAATCCTTTGCCAAGATGCGCCCCTTCGATAAGCCCCGGTATTTCACACAGTATAAACCGCTCTTTGGCGGTTTCCACCATACCCAACATCGGCTCCAGAGTGGTAAAGGCATAATTGGCAATCTTCGGATTGGCCGCTGTCGCCGCGGCGAGCAGTGAGGATTTGCCCACATTCGGATAGCCGATGATGCCGGCGTCGGCTATCAGTTTAAGTTCAAGAACAAGATCTTTTTCCTCTCCGGGATCGCCGGCCTCAGCGAGACGCGGTGCCTGATTTGTGGCTGAAGAGAAATGCACGTTACCCTGCCCTCCACGTCCGCCTTTTGCCACGATAACACTCTGACCGTGCTTCGACAAATCTGTCAACAACACCCTCTCTCCATCCGCCGTAACTTCCTGGACAACCGTACCAGGCGGTACGTTCAGTGTGAGTAAAGCACCATTTTTTCCGCGGCGCTTATTACTGCCGCCACCGCCAGCGTTTCCAGCCTGATACTTCCGGCGTCCACGAAAAAAGGTAAGTGTCGCAGTATCGGAATCGGCTTTTATGATAACGTCACCACCGATTCCCCCATCACCGCCATCCGGACCGCCGTATGGGACAAACTTTTCACGCCTGAACGTGACGGCGCCATTGCCTCCGCCTCCCGCTTTTACACTTATCTCCACTCTGTCCAGCATGTTATCGTAACCCTTCTGATAGTCTTATCCGTTCAAAATTCATTCCAGTATCATGTTAGAATAACAGTAACCATAATAACAAGTATAACATCCTGCCGCACAGAGGATTGATGCCTGCAAAGTTATGCCAGGGATTTGAAAAAACGTCTGATCCAGGAATGGTTTACGGCGAAGTTATCGACAAAGTCTGGCAGTTATAGAAAAAACAGAGCCGGTTATGCAAAATCTTTACAACACCACCCCGTTGCGCTATCCTAGCTTCAAGCTAGACAGGAGATTTTAAAACCATGTTTCAGGCCCCGCGCGGCACCCAGGATATTTTACCCGAGGAACAGCATTACTGGAGCTTCCTTCAGCAACAGGCGTCTGAGGTGGCGCGTCTCTACGGTTATCAACGCATTGACACCCCGGTTTTTGAAGAAGCCGGCCTTTTCGTGCGTACGGTGGGCGAAGGCACCGATATTGTTGAGAAAGAGATGTATACCTTCGAGGATCATGGCGGCGGGCAGATGACGCTGCGGCCTGAAGGTACCGCGCCAGTGTGTCGCGCCTATATTGAGCATGGCATGGCTTCGAAGCCCCAGCCGGTAAAACTCTTCTACCAGGCACCGATTTTCAGATATGAGCGTCCGCAGGCGGGCAGATTCCGCCAGCACCACCAGTTCGGGTTCGAGGCTATCGGGGAAGCGGATGCGGCTCTTGACGTCGAGATGATAGAAATGGCCTGGCGCTTTTTCGGATTGCTCGGCCTCAAAAATCTGACATTGCAGATAAACTCCATTGGCTGCCAGCAGTGCCGTCCGTCTTATCTCAAACACCTGAAAGAGTACTACGTGCCGCATAAAGAGGAACTTTGCGCCGATTGCAAGCTGCGGATGGACAAGAACACGCTGCGCCTGCTCGACTGCAAGAAGGATGCCGGACTGCCGTTCCAAGCCGGCGCGCCGCGCTCTGTCGACAACCTCTGTCCCGATTGCGCCGCTCATTTTGAAAAACTCAAGGCCGGTCTGACTGCTCTGGAACTGCCATTTGGGATTAATACCACCATGGTGCGCGGGCTGGACTACTACACCCGCACTGTTTTTGAGATACAACCAGAGGAAGAGCGCGGACAGAGTACCATCGCCGGCGGCGGGCGCTATGACGGGCTGATCGGGGAATTGGGTGGCCAACCCACGCCGGGGATTGGATTTGCCACCGGCATTGAGCGCATTATCCTGAACTTGAAGCGCCAGAATATCGAAATCCCGCCGTTCGCAAAGCCACGGGTTTTTGTCGTATGGATGGGGGATGCCGCCAAAGAAGCGGCACAGAAACTGGTAACGGAACTGAGGCAGTCGGGAATCGTGGCGATGATGGCATATTCCGCGCGCAGTCTTAAGGCCCAGTTAAGATTGGCGGACGGTGCCGGTTGTCGCTATGCCGCTATCATCGGCGGGGATGAACTGGCGCGGAATGCCGTCATGCTGCGCGACATGCACACGGCGCAGCAGGAACTGGTGGCGCAAGATCAACTGCTGGCAAGGATTGTTTTGCCGTAAGCGCAGCAGACTAAAGGGGCTTCTCTCAGTTTATCCAGACAGATGTTCTATGAGTACCATCGTCCCGATCCCGATCAATACCAGTCCGCCCAGCACACCCGCCCGTTTCCCCAGCATCTCGCCAAACTTGCCGCCGATGGCGAAGCCGGCGAGGACAACCAGAAAGGTTATCACGCCGATGATGGGGGCCGCCGCAGCGATGTCGGCACCCTGTATGGACAACGCCAGCCCTGTGGCCAGTGCGTCAATACTGGTGACTACCGCTATGAAGATGAGTGTCCAGCCGCGGGTGAAGTCCAGCTTCCCGCCCTCCTCTGCCCCGCGGAGAGCCTCCCATATCATATGAACCCCTACCAGCAGCAGCAGGCCGAAGACTACCCAGTGGTCGTATTTGGAAATTACATCAATCAGTACCCGCCCGGTCAGCCAGCCGATGAGTGCCATGGCCGCTTGGGCCACGCCGAAGGCGCAGGCCACTTTGAACATCGCGGTGCGCGGCACGCTTTTGCCGGAACAGCTGATGCCCAACGCGACGGCGAAGCAGTCCATTGAAAGGCTGAGGCCTACGAGCACCAAGGATAGTATACCCATCGGAAGGTTCTCCTAGTATAATATACCAGTTTGGCCTAGGGGGAGTGACGTGGACTGGTATTTGCTGCCTTGGAAAAAAGTCGCCGATTTTGAAGGGCGTGCCTGCCGCAGGGAATACTGGATATTCCAGCTGGTGAATTTGCTCATGGGCAGCGTCCTCGGTGTCATGGCTACGGGGATGGCAATCTTTTTCGCTGCCGCTTGGATTTTCGTCTCGGCGCAGTTAGTCCCGCACTTTGCCGTCACCGTCCGCCGCCTGCATGACATCGGGCGTAGCGGCTGGTGGATTCTAATTGGCTTGATGCCGCTGATTGGCTGGCTTATCCTGCTGGTTTTATGTCTCTCCGACAGCCAGCTGGGGACCAATCGGTACGGACCGAATCCGAAAGATGGCGAGAGAACTCAGAGCGGCTGTGACAAAGGATTCTGCCTGTATTGCGATGCCGCGCTGCCGGGTGGGGAGGCCTTCTGCCAGAAATGCGGCACTAGGATAACCTAGTCCTTTCCACCCAAGGTCATTCCGGGCTTGACCCGGAATCCAGCGGAAAGAATGGTTGCTCTTAACCCGGCAAAGTCGCACCGATGAAGCCCCGTTGCCCTCTCACGAAGTCGGCGGCTGAAACAGCCTGCTTGCCTTCCAGTTGGAGGCGTACGATTTCAAGTATGCCGTCGCCCGCAGCCACTCCACATCCATTTTCCAGACCGAGTACTGTTCCGGCGGGAGCGTGTATATCGGAACCTGCCGGACGCGTTTCCAGTATCTTCAGCAGCCTGCCGTCAAAACGGGTGAAACTGCCGGGCCAAGGCTGATAGGCGCGCACTTCGCGCCAGATGTCGACAGCCGGTTTGTTCCAGTCAATTTCGCCAGCGGTCTTGTCGATGGTCTTGAAGTAAGTAGTCAGAGAATCATTTTGCCTGAATGTTGGTAGCCCTTCCTTTATCCAGCGCGGCAGGACATCTGTCAGCAGCTGCGCGGATATGAGTGAGAGCTTCTCCGTCAGGCTTTTTGTCGTGTCTTCGTCGCGCACCAGGATTCGGGACTGGGCTATCACCGGGCCGGTGTCCAGCCCTGCGTCCATCTGCATCAGGCTTGTCCCTGCCCATGCGTCTCCCGACAGGATGGTGGACATTACCGGGGACGCGCCGCGGTGGCGCGGCAGCAGCGAAGGGTGAAGGTTGATGCAACCGTATCGGGGGATGCCGAGTACCTCCGGCGGCAGTATCAATCCGTAGGCGGCGACAACGATGACGTCAGGGGACAGCGCGGCAAGCTCGGACTGCACGTCCGGCTTCCTAAGGCTGACGGGCTGAAGAATGTGCGCACCCAGGGCGAGGGCGGCCTGCTTGATTGGCGAGAATATCTGCTCTCGCCCACGCCCCACCGGCTTGTCGGCGCGGGTGTAAACCGCTGCCATTTCGCAGCCGTTATGCGCCAGCGCCTCAAACGCTGGCACGGCGAAATGGGGCGTCCCCATAAAAATTACGCGCATCGGCATTAACCTTGAACAAAAGACGAATGCATTCTAACACAATTGGGCAGCCGGCGGATTTCTCTTAGGCATGGGTCTGCTTTTGCATGTCATAATCCTTTCACATAATACTTGGCTTTCATTAAATTTGAGCGGATGGTCAGCCGTTTTTGTGTCTATAAAGCAGCAATAAGCCGGAAAAGCATTGAAAAACAGAGCTTGAGAGAGTTTGAAAACCAGCGGAGCCACTATGATTTGCGCCATATTGCCGCTAAAACCCTTTGCTACCCAAAAAGAGCGGCTGTTACCATGTTAAGCGAAGATGTCGCTGGGGTGGGTACATGACCACCGACACTGGCGGCCTTTGAATCATTCAAATCACAGGCATTTTGCGGCGTGTTTTTGTACGCCCGCAGTCAGGAGCGGCCGTAGCATTTATGAATTCGGCTCAGGAAATCTGGCAGACCGCCTTGGGCGAGATCCAGTTACAGGTCAGCAAACCTAATTACCAGACATGGTTCAAGGACACGGAGGGACTGGCTTTCGATGGGGATCTTTTCCTCGTAGGCGTCCCTAACGCCTTCGTGGCTGAATATCTCGAAAAAAGCCAGCGTTCGCTTATCGAGAAGGTGCTGATTGGTCTCGTCAATCGCGGCGTGAGTGCGCGCTTCAGGATTACCTGGGCCGAAGACAACTTTCATTCCGCGTCCGGTGAAGCGCAGCACCTGCCGGCGCTCTATGGCTTCAATCCTCGCTATACCTTCGGCAGCTTTGTGGTGGGGTCGGGCAATCGCATGGCCCACGCTGCGGCGCAGGCCGCTACACGGCCTTCCGCCGAAAGCCGCTACAATCCGCTGTTTATTTATGCCGCGCCTGGACTTGGCAAAACCCATCTGCTACAGGCTATCGGCCAGCAGGCGCTGCAGAATAACCTGAAACCGGTCTATGTTTCCGGCGAACAGTTCACCAACGATTTCATTGAGGCGTTGCGCGAACGCCGCACCGATGAGTTTCGTGCCAAGTACCGCTCGGCGGATCTGCTGATGGTTGACGACATCCACTTCATCGCTGGCAAGGAGGCCACCGAGGAAAGCTTCTTCCATACCTTCAACGATCTGCACAACGCCGGCCGCCAGATTGTAATCACCTCCGACCGGCATCCCAAGGCAATGCCGCAGCTGCATGAGCGGTTGCGCTCGCGCTTTGAGTGGGGGCTGGCTGTAGATATCCAGCCGCCAGATTTTGAGACCCGCCATGCCATACTGCAGACCAAGGCCGGCGAAGCTGGGGCGCAGGTGTCGCCGGACGTGTTGGATCTGATGGCGCGCGAGTTGAAACAGAACATTCGTGAGTTGGAAGGCTCCCTCAACCGCATTATCGCATATGCCCGTCTGCTGAGAGCGCAGATCACACCGGAACTGGCAAACAAGGCGCTCAAGGATGTGGCCGGCGGTCCCCGCGAACTGCCGGCTCCTCAAGGGTGGTTGGACGGCGTGCTGGGGGTGGTCGCCTCTTCGTACACGCTAACCCCGGATGACCTGCTGGGGCGCGGGCGTTCCAGTGAGGTTGCCGAAGCGCGTCAGGTGGCCATGTATCTGATGCGCCGTCACGGCGGTATGTCGCTCTCCGATATTGGCCGGGCGCTCGGCGGGCGCGGTGCTTCCACGGTGAGTCATGCCTGCGAAAAAATTAGCGGCGATCTACAGAATTCGCATCTTCTGCGCCGCCGCGTGGAAGACATCAAAAAACAACTGTCCTGAGAAGGTAGTCGATCGTGAATTGCCAACGGCGCTTTATCCTGAATCTCTCTCCCTCCGAATGGGCTGGATAAAGATCGATCTGCGTTGCCACCACGTGCCGCTGCGCGTTATGCTGGTCTTCCCAGCCATGGTGACAATGCTTGTTGCGATGGGAGCCGGAGCGCTGGCCACCATATCTGCAAACACCGGCCTCGCCATAATTGGCATGTTGCTGGGATTGCTGTGGATCGGGATACTTGTGTTGATGGCGCTACCGCAGACCGACCGCTGGCTGGAGACGTCGCGGAAATGGTTGAAACCACTGGCTGTCTCGTTGATGGTTTTACTGGTCATCTGTGCGTTCTGGTACTGGAAATATTGCCGCCGCTATCCATGGATGGGGGTGGTGTTGCCACTCTTTGCCCTCTTCTTCGCCTGGCGCAGCCTGTGGCCATATTTCTTCTATGTTGATATTATCCTGCTGGCGATGCTGCTGCAGGAGTATGGAGAAAAGTCGCGGCAAAGCGCGGTAGCGCTCTGTGTTTAAATTCTCGCTCCGCTTTGCCAAGCCCCCTGCTCTACACTATACTTACTGAACTTCATGTATCCGGATGGGGGAAACTCTCCAATGATGGTCGACGCACTGCTGGAAAAAGCTGGTAGATACCTGCCTCTCGAAAAGCTCGCAATGGTATCTGCCGCCTACGACTATGCCTTCGCAGCCCATGAGGGGCAGAAGCGCCTGTCGGGAGAACCATTTATGGCCCATCCCTTTCAGGTGGCGCTGACGCTTGTAGATCAGCAGATGGACGCGACTACGCTGGCCGCAGCGCTTTTGCATGACGTTGTCGAAGATACCGGCATCAGCCTCGTCCAGATAGAGGAAAAGTTCGGTCCCGACGTCACCCGCTTGGTGGAAGGTGTCAGCAAAATATCCAGACTGGCGCTACCGATGCTTGGCGAACACCTCCAGCGCGCCTCGGTGCGCGAAGCGCAGGCCGAGAATCTGCGCAAAATGCTGGTTGCCATGGCCGATGACCTGCGGGTAGTATTCATCAAGCTGGCTGACCGTTTGCACAACATGCATACTATTTTCGCTTTGTCTGAGGATCGCCAGAAAGCCATCGCCCGCGAGACGCTGGAGATCTATTCTCCGCTGGCTCACCGTCTCGGCATTTGGGATCTCAAGTGGCAGTTGGAAGACTTGGCTTTCCACATTCTGGATCCGCACAAATACACCCGAATAGCGCACCTAGTGACCAACCGCCGCGCCGAGCGCGAGGAAATTATCACGGAGGTTATCACCACACTCAAGCGTGAGTTCGGGAAAATTAACCTGGACTGCGACATATCCGGACGCCCCAAGCACCTGTACAGCATTGCCCAGAAAATCGAGCGCTATGTCGCTCAGGGCCGCCAGTTTGACGAAATCTATGACCTGCTGGCGGTGCGCGTGCTGGTGGATACTGTTTCAGAGTGCTATCACGCCATCGGGGTGGTGCACAATCTGTGGCACCCCATCCCTGGCTCCTTTGATGATTATATTGCCAATCCCAAACCTAACGGCTACCAGTCGCTGCATACGGCGGTACTCTTCCGGGGAACTACCCCCCTTGAGATTCAGGTGCGTACCCGCGATATGCATCGTATAGCCGAGTATGGCGTGGCGGCTCACTGGCGTTACAAGGATGGCGATGGCAAAGGCTCTTCAGCCGAAGAGCGCATCGGCTGGCTGCGCCAACTCATTGAGTGGCACCGCGAGATGGCCGGTTCTGAAGAGTTCCTGGAATCGGTCAAGACGGATATATTCAACGATCAGGTCTTCGTCTTCACCCCCAAAGGTGAAATCAGGGACCTGCCCAAAGGCTCTACTCCAATTGACTTTGCATACCGCATTCATACAGACTTGGGCAACCGGGTGGCGGGCGCCAAGGTCAATGGGCGCATGGTGTCGCTCGATTACCAGCTGGGGAATGGCAATGTGGTGGAGATTCTGACCTCCAAAAAATCCAGGGGTCCCTCGCGCGACTGGCTTTCTCCCAATTTGGGTTTCGTCAAAAGCTCGCATGCCCGCGACAAGATCCGCCAGTGGTTCAAGAAGCAGGAGCGCCACGAAAATGTCGAATTGGGGCGCGGCATGCTGGACAAGGAACTCAAACACCTCGGGCTGGACGTGGGTGACCGCGAGCGTATCGCCAAACTCTTCAAGTACGACAATATGGACGATTTCTTCGCCGCCGTGGGCTGCGGTGATGTCTCTCCCCAGACGATTGCCTTCAAGTTATCGGGGCAGGAGCAGGAACCTTCGAAACCGGTGCTGGGAACACCGTTCAAGCCCACCTCGACCGCCGGGATACAGGTGATGGGCACCGGCAATCTGCTGACCAACTTGGCGCGTTGCTGCAACCCTGTTCCAGGCGACCTGATTATTGGCTATGTGACGCGCAACCGTGGCATCACCATCCACCGCCATGACTGTTATAACGTTACGCACGAGGATGAGAAGGATCGACTGGTGCATGTGGAGTGGGGTCGTCCAGCCGAGCGTTATCCTGTCAAGATGCAGGTGGAAGCTTGGGACAGGGTTGGGCTGGTGCGTGACATTTCCACCCTGCTCGCCGAGGAGAAGGTGAATATCTCCAATATGAACGTCAACGAACGCAAAGACCGCACGACCTCATTGTTTTTTGACGTGGAAACGACCGGGCTTCCCCAGCTGTCGCGTATCATGAGCCGAATTGAAACAGTGCTGGGCGTAACCAATGTGACGCGGGTGGGGGAGGAGCATTCCTCGTCCCAGCACCATCCGAAAGCCTGAACAGCAGGCGCCATCCCTTGCCTACGAATTGCGCAGGCTTCGCCATATCTGCCGTAGCCCCGGTCGCTTGCCGTAGCTCAACATGTAGGCGCGTAGCAACTTGGAAGCCAGCACCAGTCCGCCAGCAACCGAAGCCGCCAGCACCGTGAGGCTTACGGCTATCTGCCAACCTGGCACGCCGGTCAGCCCCAGCCGCATTAGCACCATGGTTGGCGCGGTGAAGGGGAAGATGCTTAATGCCACCCACAGCGGATTGTCGGGGTGCAAAAGCATCATTGAAACGAACCACATCGGTGATACTGCCATCACGGTATAGATACTTGAGATGGAGCTGGCCTCCTGTAGCGAGGAGGAAATCGAGGCTACAGCGGCGGAGAGTACGGCGAATACCAGGTAGCCGAGGATGAAATAAACCACCCCCAACACCCAGAAGTACGGCGGCACCTGCAGGCCGGACAGAAATCCGCCGAATGAGGAAGACGCCAGCGGTATCAGCGCCACCAAACTGACAATCCACACCAGCACCTGCAACAATCCCACCGCCCCCATCCCCAGCACTTTTCCGGCCAGTAACTGACGCGTGGAGACCGATGATACCAGGATTTCCAGCACGCGGTTTTCCTTTTCTTCCCCGAGGCTGGATAGCAGATAGGACGAAGTGAAAACCAGCGCCATCACCAGGAATATGCTGAAAATGGCTGGCACGATGAAATTGATGTAGCTTGACTGGTCTTCAGATGGCTCACCAGTGTTCGGATCAAGCTGGATGGTTGCCAATCCAGAAGAAGATAATATGCGCGCAATCACTTCATCCGGCACTGCTCCCCCCAGCAGGTTGGTGGTGGTGAAGCCGTGCAGCGCTGTGAACAGGTAGGACGGCGGCTCCAGTTCCTTGTTCGTGGTGTAACGCGCAATCACTCCGCTCTCGATGAAGTCCGGCGGAATCACGAGGTACTGTGAAATCTCGCCGGCGAGCAGCGCCTGCCGGGCGGCGTCTTCGCCGTTGAATAGTTCAAATACGATGTTGCCTTGGGTATGGTAGTCGTTGAAATGGCCGCTGTTATCCACGTAACCGACGGCGGTGATTTCGGTGGAGGGGGTGGTGTCTCCTCCTCCTCCGGTAAGGGATATCAGATTGTAGATGCCTACGGAGGCGAATCCCAGCAGAGGCAGCGCCAGAGTCAGGATGATGAAGCTGATGCGGCGGATGGTCTTCAGAAACTCGTTAGTCATTATGGTCAGTGTCTTATTCATCCGACGATTTCCTCCCCGCCAGTGAGATAAAGATTTCGTTCAGCGAAGGCGTGGTGATTTCGAATCGGTTAACTGCTATTCCCTGTGCCGCCAGCCAGCCAAACACGTCCTGCGGCCGGGTGCCATCCGCCAGCTTAAGCTCAATCCCTTCCTTGCGCCTGACCGACTGTGTCACCCCCGGTACTCCAGCAAGGCTGCCTTCGGTGTCCACCAGTACCGAGTTGCCGCGGTAGCGGCTCTTGATTTGTGTCAGATCGCCGTAGAGCACCGCCTTGCCGCGGTTTACCATCAGCACGCGGTCGCACAACTCCTCAACCTGGCTCATCTGGTGGGTGGAAAGCATAATCGCCCTACCTTGGCTGCGCAGGTCGTGAATCATATCCTTTAGAAGTTCGGTATTGACCGGGTCGAGGCCTGAGAAAGGTTCGTCGAGGACGATAAGCTCCGGTTCGTGCAGGATGGTGACGATGAACTGAATGAGCTGACTCATACCTTTGGAAAGCTCTTCGATTTTCTTGCCGCGCGCTTCTTGTAGCCCCACTTTTGCCAACAGTTTGTCAGCCCGCGCCGTAGCGGTGCGGCGGTCTACGCCCTTGAGAGATGCCAGATAGATAATGGAGTCAATCACTCGTTGTTTTTTATACAGGCCGCGCTCCTCCGGCAGGTAGCCGAGGCGGCTCTTGGTCCGCTCGCTGAGCTTCTCGCCGAAAACACTTACCGTGCCGGAATCCGGGGCGATGATGTTCATCAGCATACGGATAGAGGTGGTCTTGCCGGCGCCGTTGGGGCCGATGATGCCGAAGATCTCCCCGTGATTCACGCCGAAGGACAGGTCATCGACAGCCGTCTTGACAGCGTAGCGCTTGGTCACGCGGCTGACCTCGACGGCGCGGCTCTCTGCCGCTGTTGTGCTGCTGTCCATAACGTTTCTCCCGATCAGGCCGTAATACGGCTCTTTATTATCTCGATCACTCTTGCCGGCTGGCGGGTGGAGAAGCCGAAGTACTCTCCCTTACCGCCTTTGAGCTTAAGGAGTACCAGCGGGTGTCCAGCCACATTATACACAGTGACGCGTTTTCCCTCCCTGCGCGATATTCTGATACCCCAGCCCCAGTAGTTTCGTAGTCCGGAGCCTTCATCCTGTGCAATGCCAGCAATCCTGTGCATGGGTATGTGGCGGCGAAATCTGCCGTAGGATGCCGTCACTCCGTCGGGGGTGATGTTGATGCTGAGGGCGCGGAAATTTATGACGACGCCGGACAGCGCCAGGCAAGACAATGACATAACGATGTAAATCCAGTCTGGGGCGGGATTGCTGCCTATCGGTCCGCTGGCGCGCTGTACGAAGAAGAGAATGAGGAAGGCCAGTCCCAGTCCAAACATCAGCAATGTGATTGGCCATCCCCAGAAGAAGTTCAACTGTTCACGATGGAACGCCGCCTGATTTTCGTACCCGTCATTTCTATTCAACTGTATTGTCCCCTTTCACGCGTCGGTGAGCATCCACGGCGCGCCGAAGTAGCAGCTCTATCTGCCCATTCACTGAGCGAAGCTCCTGTCCCGCCCAGGTATTAAGCTCATCCCATAGCTGCCGGTCGATTCTCAGCAGGTAGCTCTTGCGCTCCTCTTTCATGGAGTTGCCTTGCCAGATCTATTGGTACAAAGTGCCGGCATTAATCACCGGGGAGGCGGAGGATTCTGAACACAGCACCACCAGCAGGTTGGTGACCATGGCAGCCTTGCGCTCGTCGTCCAGTTCCAGCAGATGCTTTTCCGAGAGCTGTTGCAACGCCATCTCCACCATGCTGACCGCTCCGTGTACGATGCGGGTGCGGGCGGCGACCACGGCGGTTGCCTGTTGGCGGCGCAGCATGGCTTCGGCGATTTCGGGCGCGTAGGCAAGGTGTGACAGTCTGGCCTCGATAATCTGGACTCCGGCGCGACCCAGCCGTTCCTGCAGCTCCACCTCCAGCAGTTTGCTAACCTGCTCGGCTCCGGAGCGCAGCGTCAGCCCCGGCTCATGGCCCTCGTCTTCAAATGAGTCGTATGGATACGACTGAGCCAGGTGCCTTATCGCCGCTTCGCTTTGCACCACTACGTACTGCTCGTAGTCGTCCACTTCGAAGGCGGCCTTGAAAGTGTCGTTAACCTGCCACACGATAACGGCGGCGATTTCGATTGGGTTGCCGACATTGTCGTTTACTTTCAGCCGCTGGCTTGAGAGGTTGCGCGCGCGCAGGCTGAATTTTTTCTTGATGAAAAATGGATTGGCCCAGAAAAAACCGTTCTGGCGCACTGTGCCGGCGTATTTGCCGAAGAGCACCAGCACCTTGGCTTCGTTAGGATTGACGACGAACAGCCCTGGTAGCAGCAGTGTGGCGATAACAATCAGCACGCCGCCCAGACTCAGCAGAAATGCGTTCGCGCCGTCGCCGTTGACGATGAAGGCGGCAACTGCTCCAAGAAGCAGCAGGATGCCCAGCGCCAGCATCATGTAACCCGAGGCTAGTTTCGGATTTCTTTCCGACATGACGTCCCTCCTGATATTATGGTGATATCATAATAATATCAGGAGGGACGATAGGTTGTCAAGAGGGTGTATGAGTCCAGCGCATACCTAGCTTGTCAACGGACCAGGTATCTAAAAAGTCTTGGTGGAAATGTCAGAGCCTACGGCGATACAACCAATATAACAGAGATATTATTCCACGAACAATACGAGTGAGCAAAAGAATTGGGTAAGCAGATGATGGTGAGGTCGGGGCAAGTGTAATAGTCCCTCCACGCGACACCTTTTTCGAAGTCGTTGTATAAGATGACCCCGCAGGCAAAAGCTCCATAGCCAATACTTGTT
>WREQ01000025.1 GCA_009779255.1 Dehalococcoidia bacterium | reverse complement strand
TGAGGGCGTACAGTGTTGTAAAACAATAGCCATTCCGTAAGGCTGTGATTGAACTCATCGATGTCTTCCAGCAGCATATCTATATGCCACTCTGCGAAATCTTCCTGGATGGTGCGGTTGTAGCGTTCTATCTTTCCGTTGGCTTTTGGAGTTTTCGGATAGTTCCAGAACTGTTTCACCTGTGCTTCGCTGACAGCCTCCTAGAAATACCTGTGGAACTCACTGCCGTTATCAGTCTGGATATGCTTAATCTCAAATGGAACTACACTGCAGAGTTTACTGAAAAAGTCTTTGGTGCTTAGAGAAGAGAGCGTCTTGTAAGTATACGAATAGGCAAAATCCGAGCTGTAATCAATGGCCGAAACAAGATATCGGCGTATACCATCCGCCATCATGGTTACGCAATCCATCTGCAGGAGGTCGCCCGGCTTTTCCGGTGTGTAACCTTTACGTCTGGCAAGAGGTTGTCTGTTGGCAGGTTTTTTGACATGCAGCCGTCCTGTGCGGCCATTGATACGTATTTCGCAATAGTTGTCAATAACGCCTCGCTTCTTAAGACGTTTAACGATACGGCCGATAGTGGATTCACTTAAGAGCTCTTGTCCGGCAATTACACATAGCTCATCCAGTAGTATCTTTAGCTTTTCTTTGCCCATGCCATGGTATTTCTGCCGCAGAGTACGTATTTGTGTTTCATGCCACGGATGAGATACCGGGATACGCAAATTATGGGGACGGGTAGAAGCTGGAGCCAATGCTGCGATATTACGCTTGCCGTTGTTGAACGCTTTCTTCCAGTTATAAAAAGTCGAGCGGGAAATGGAGAAGGCATCTATAGCGGAAGCCGCTCCGTGTGTTTGGGCATGGATGAGAACTTTCATGCGAAAGTCACGGATTTAGGATAAATTAGCTTGCCAATGCAAAAACTGATGGCATGTATATCTCTATGCGAGCATGTTGTAAATGATATGATGCAGTTTATGAGAATTGCGTGACTTGGAGTTACTATTGGTTGGCTTTAGCTAATATTCAACAGTGCCCATATACTGATTAAGGCGCTCAACCACCACTTGAGCTAGAGACTGCAATGTAAAGTCGTCCTGAGAATTCAGACACGAATATGTTATTACTGTAAATACCTTGGAATACCTAATAACAAGGATTTCGTAATATCCGGCAGCGAACCACTCATTTTTTCTGCTCAAAGAAGCGATGGCTTTATCGCCTACGGCAAAGGAAACCCCATCCTTGTGACCCATTTCAAAAAGTATGTCACTCGGGCTTACTTCTAGCGCTAAGGAGTGGTCTACAATCCACATGTAGCATACCAATTCTCCATTGGGTAGAGACCAAACAGTCGCCTTACTGCCATCGCCAAGTAGCTGTGAATTAGCTTTTATATCGTACGTTTTTGAATGGGCATTTTGTGGGAGGCTATCGGAGAAATCAAAAATCATTTGTGCGTCATCTAATGTAAACTCGTGCGAGTTGCACGAAGGTATAGCAACCAAAGCAACTACGAGAAATAAGAAATTAATAAATAGACTTGGTTTCATCGCAACACCTACAGCAATACACATACTGCGAAATGCTTCAACAATGGCATTTCAGTTGCCGTACTCACCAACACGCCCACGACTACGTAATCAATATCGGTTACGTAGTCGTGGCTACTAAAATGCTACCAGGATAAAACTGCCCACTCACTGCGGAAAAGCCCAGTCAATTCTGGTTATATTTAGGCTATTTCCAAAATATATCTATCTGCTCCCAAGTCGAATATCTTGAACTAGTCGCAGAGTCAGCCACGTGATTCATGCTTGAAATACCGACATTCACTTCAGTTGTGGTGAACAACCTTACGAGATATGTGCGGCCAGCCTGCAAATTGACAGTGGCTCTACATACGATATTTCCCCCAGCATTGTTCCATGCGCTGCCAGCCATGACCAATTGACAATAGGCTGGTACTGTTTTAAGAAGAGTCACTGGCCCAGTTACGTCCCATATCTCCATCTTGGTTTCCCACCCTGCATTTCCAAATCCAGGAGCTGAAAGGTCGGCAGTGGCCCACCCGTACAAGGAAATATCGGCAGCCCTTGAACCAGATCCAGTAACTGTAAAGTACTTGCCAGTTGTAGCCCCTGCTTCTGCAGTTCCGGAAAGCGCCAATGTTACCTTCGTGTAATGAGTGCGTGTACCCTGATTAGTCACGTGGGTATACGCCCCTATGCTTGAGCCACTATGTCCTGATTGTGCATGATCAGCCGTGTAGAATGGCTTATTTATTCCAATGGGGACACTCTCTGTTCTGGTGGGAGTAACTTGGTCAGGCGGCAAAACCATTCCGGATGGAATCCAAGCTGCCGCTTGTTGCATTAACTCCCATTCTGCATCAGAAATTGGTTTGCCAGCATACATCTCATTCCATGCCCGTTCCATCTCATAGAAATAGTCAGGAATAGGCGCACCGCTTGGATTGTAGATAACAAAAGGAGAATGAACTCTGTTGGTCCTCGCGTCACTATTCAACCCTGCAGCGCTTACAGGTATTACAGCAGAAAACGCGATAAAGGCAGCCAAAGAAACCGCTAATGGTTTAATCAAAACCGAACTAAACGTCCTCAATTGATACTCCTCCTAATTGAAATGGTAAAAAGAGCCAAAGGTCAAGGAAAACTGCTACTATGTAAATCCAACAATTCCAACATGTTCTATGGACACAACCCTCCTCACGAGTACCATACAGAATACAAATACGTGTGCCACCTACTGACGCCTTATTCTAAAATATTAACTCACTCAATGTCAACAGGATGTATGCTTCCAGAACATACCGGACTTGTCAGTGGGACAGGTATCTAAACAATCTTGTTGATGTCAGAGTTTACGTCAATATGATGAGGATGTTGTTCTCCAATTCTTTCACACTATTTGGTATGGTTATGCGCTCTAGGAAAAAGCAATAGTAAAAAGCCCCTTCTTCAATACTGGTTATGCCGCTTGGAAGTTTTATAGTTGTCAGACGTGAGGTGCATATAAAAGCCTCTTTACCTATGCATGTTACACGTTTCCCATCGATTTTCTCAGGAATAACAACATCGCCGTCTCTGCCAACATATCCTGTTATAGTTACGCTATTGCCCTTGATTTCATAGAGAAAATCCGAAGCAGGATTTGGCTCTGTTCTGTCTGGATTGGTAGGGCGAGGCCACCCTGTGCTGATAAATGGGATTTGTGTTATCACGCGATGTTCCTGTGACATTAGACGGCGGGCTATGCGATGACAAGCCTGCATCAGTGTCATCAGCACAAGAAGTTGCCATGGCAACCATGCACACACAAAACAGCTTGTGCTTTGCCATAGTTCAATCCCTGTCAGGAAACATATATTTGACAACCCATCCCACCTGACCCAGCATTTACGGACGCAATGCTTCCGCTGGTAGGGGAATTTCATGACAGGTATTCCTCCTAAATGTACTTTGCCTATTTATACCCATGATTTGACTCTAGCAATTCAAGGCAAGGTTGTCAGTTCTTGTATGCGTCCAATAAGTTCTTGAACTTGTACAACCGGTCTTTTTATGGAAGCCACCTTCTGTAGGCAGGCATTGTCTGCCGCCCCTGTTTATCTCAGCGGGACGTTTCGTTTCGCCACCCATTGTGGGCATTGGAATCCGGTATTTTTGTTGTGTATAAATATCTGTTATATGGAGGGGGCTTGATTACTTTTGTGTTTTAGGAATACACTTACATCCGTATGAATCTGCAAGCGCTGACCTTGCCGGGGCTGGCCGTTGGAGCATACCTGCTCGGCGCGGTGCCATTTTCGGTATTGCTTGGCCGCTTTTTCCTCAAGAAAGACATTCGTGCTTACGGTGACCACAACCCCGGTGCCGCCAACGTCTTCCGCGCCGGCAGCTTTATCGCCGGGATGTCAGCGGTGCTACTTGATATTGCCAAAGGCATGCCTTTTGTGCTGCTGGCCAGAAGCCTTGAGTTTAGTCTTGTCCCTGTTGTTTGCATTGGCCTGTGCGCCATATTAGGGCACTGTTTCTCGCTCTTTCTGCGCTTCCGCGGCGGTAAGGGAGTAGCCGTCACCTACGGCGTGCTTATTGGGCTATGGATACCCGCTTGGCTGTTCCCATTCTGCGTCGCTGCCATCGTAGGATTGTTATTGTGGGAAAGTAATGCCTGGGTGATGCTGCTGACGCCGGCGGTGACCCTGGTTTTCCTGTTGTTGACGCGTGACAGTGCGCTGTCGTTGGGCTTCATGCTGTGTATACAGGCTCTTTTCACCTTCAAGTTCGCTTCGGATGTGGATGGCCCGCCGCGCCTGCGCGCCTTTTGGCGCGAGCGCTTCCTGCCTCGCAGGCAATTGTAGGGCAGGATGATGGTTTACCAGATAATAATCGCCCTGCTACTGTCGCTGGCGGCGCTCAACATGGCACTCAATCTGCTCCGGCTGCAGACGCCGCCGCGCAATGTCGTTCTCCCAGACCCCGTGCCGCTGGTTTCCGTGATTGTGCCGGCGCGCAACGAAGCCAAAAATATCGGTGCCTGTGTGGCATCCCTGATGGCGCAAGACTATCCGCTTTTCGAAATCATTGTGCTGGAAGACCGTTCGGAGGACGGTACGGCGGAGGTGGTCGGGCAGGTTGCGGCAGGCGACAGCCGCGTGCGTCTGATACATGGCGGACCGCTACCGGACGGCTGGGCCGGCAAGCCGTGGGCCTGCCGGCAGGCGGCTGATGCTGCAACCGGCGAGTGGTTGCTTTTCACCGATGCCGATACCGTTCATGCCCCGGACATGCTGCGCCGGAGTCTGTCGCTGGCGATTCGCGGGAAAGTTTCCATGCTGTCCGGTTTTCCCCGGCAGGTGACGCCGTGGTTTTGTCCCAGGGCTGTGATTCCCATGATATACTTCATCATTTTTTCGTGGGCGCCATTGTGGCTGCTACATCGTTTAAAAATGCCGTCCGTGGCTATCGGTCAGTTCCTGCTCTTCCCGCGCGATTTTTATCGGACCATGGGCGGACACGAGGTGGTCAAAAATCGCATCATAGAGGACCTGTATCTGGGCATGGAGGTCTCCCGGCGCGGCGGACGGCATCTGGCGGTGGATTTGTCCGATATAGTAAGTTGCCGGATGTACGGCGATCTCGGCGAGGTGTGGTTGGGGCTGACTCGCACGCTGTACGGGGTTTCCGCCATTTCTCCTCTGGCGCTGGCGGGGTTGCTGGTTGCAGGCTCGGCCTGCTTTCTAGGACCCTTTCTGTGGCTGGGACACCTGCTGATGGCTTCGTCCGCTCCGGCCTGGGCGCCGCTGGTGCTGCTACAGGTGATATTGCTTTTCATCATGCGCCGCGCCGTGGACGCGCGTTTCAGGGAATCCTGGCTGACGACACTAACCTTTCCGGCGGGCATCGTGCTTATTATCGCAGTCGTTATTAGCGGCATGGCGCGCCAGCTCGGCAGGAGGGGCGTTTACTGGAAGAACCGCCCCTATGGCAAGGGGACATAGATTGACCAGGGCAGTCGCCGCTCTCAGGACATTTTTCTCGCCCGTATCCAGTCCGCGCCTGATGCTTTTTATCCCCGCTGTGCTTTTGAAACTGACATCTGCCGGAATTTCCGGCGCTGCCTATGTGCTGGACAGCGGGCCGCTGTATATCGCTGGTATGGTGTTGTGGTGCATGTGGATCGCGCTGCTGTTTGTCATTGCCATGCCGCAGTCGGATAAATGGCTGCGCGGAACATCGAAGTGGCTTAAGCCAGTTTCGCTGGGACTGGCATGGATACTGATTATTGTCGGAGTGGTGGAATTTGCCGCGCCTGCAGTTATTAAAGGTGGAGACGATGGGGTTTTTGCGCGGTTGATGCAGGAGCAGTCGCATAACCTGCGTTACAACGACGGCACGGCGCTGGTCCATCAGGCGGCGGACAATTTGTTTGACGGCGAAAATCCGTATGCATCTGCCAACATCGTTACCGCCACACTGCGCTTCGGCAACCCGTTTGAATACCTCACTCCAGTAAGGACCGGGCGTTTCGCCGACTCGTTTCCTTATCCGTCCGATGCCCTGCTGAAACAGGTCTGGGATGACGCACTGCAGAACCCTGCTCAAGCGCCTCCTGAAATAGAATCGCATCTCAATTACCCCGCGGCCTGCTTCCTGCTACCCGCCCCGTTGCTTGCCGCCGGCGTGGGTGACTTGCGCTGGATTTATCTGGGGGCGGTCGTCCTAGCGATGGCGGCGGCGGTCGTGCTTTCTCCTGCGGGTACACGCCTGTGGGTGCTTGCGGGCAGTCTGGCTTCGCTGGAGATCTGGCAGTCTGTAGCTGCAGGTGAAACCGGTAGTCTGGCCTTTCCCTTCCTCTTGCTCGGCTGGCTGTTGTGGAAACGCAATCTGTGGTTTTCGGCGTTGTGTGTGGGTATAGCTTGCGCCACCAAGCAGACGGCGTGGTTCTTTCTGCCCTTTTACCTGATTCTGGTATGTCGCAGTGTCGGATGGAAACAGGCCTGTCGGGCGGTGGCGCTGGTGGGAGGGGTTTTCCTGGCGTTCAATATCGCTTTCATCGCGCAGTCTCCCGGGCTGTGGCTAGAATCCATTCTCAGCCCGCTGCGGGGCGACTTTTTCCCGCTGGGAGTTGGGCCGGTGACATTGTCGATGGCGGGGTATATAGACGTGCGGACACCCGTCCCTTTTACAATAGCGGAGATTGCAGTCGGAGCAGGCGCGATTGTATGGTACTGGCGCAATGCCCGTCGCTACCCGCTGACTGGGGTGGTGTTGGCCGTCATTCCGCTCTTTTTCGCCTGGCGCAGCGCCTGGTGGTACTTCTTCTATTTTGACGTGATTTTGTTGGCGATGGTGGCCTGGGAAGTCGCTGGGGAGAAAGCGCTGCGTTTTTCCGCTCCGCATCATGCCTGAGACCGATTGCTCGCACTCAATAGCGTAGTGAATCATCTTGTTGGTGCTTTTCATTCGGAGCTTGTCGATGATTCGGGCGCGATAGGTGCCGACTGTCTTGGCAGACAGCCCCAGTTCCTCGGCGATTTTCTTTAAGGTTTTCCACTGTGCCAGCATGCGCATTACCTGAAACTCGCGGGCGGAGAGTATGTCATAAGTCGGCTGCTTGCTGTTGTGAGACATTTCCGAGTCCAGCTGGTCGGCTAGCGCCGGGCTGATATAGCAGCGCCCGGAGGTAGATGCATCCGCAGGCGCTGGCGGGATCCACTCCCGACATCTCGGCGAAGGTGCGGTTGACGGCACGAATGATGCGGTCGCGATTGATGATTCGTATTCCGTGCGGCACGCTGTTCACAGCGTAGCTGAAGTCGACTCTTGATTAGTGCAGCTCCTGTCGGGTACGCTCAATCTCAACTTTGAGCATATCAAGCTCGGCCTTTGAGGTTTCCCATCAGGGGTTTTCTGCCGTGGGACGGTTTTTGACCACGTTTTTACTTTGTGGGTAAGGAGTGCTGCCTGTGACCGCTTAATGCTATAACTCCTGACTCCCGTTGGCAATAATCCCCGCGCCCAGCACTATGTCATCCTGATAGAAAACGGCGGCCTGGCCGGGGGCGATGCCGCGCTGCGGACAGTCGAAGGTAACTGCCATTCTGTCTGCCTGTGGGGAATGTAGCAGAGCGGCGGCTGGGGCGGCGGAGGAGCGGATTTTTACCTCGGCGCGGATGTGCTCCGCCGGTTTTTCCACGGCAATCCAGTTGAGATTTGTCACGCTCATCGTGCTTGCCATCAATGCATCCTCATCACTTACGATAATCGCATTGCTCTCAGGCACTATCCTGACCACGTACAGCTTATCGCCGCCGGGAATACATAGTCCTTTGCGCTGGCCTATGGTGTAATGCGAAATGCCGCGGTGCTCCCCCAGCATGCGTCCATAGACATCCATAACTGGGCCGGGCGGGGTGTTGGGGAAAATGTCATCACAGCCGCCTGAGGCGAAATCCTGGCTTTCTGGCTTGTCTGATACGGGCAGTCCCATCTCCGCTGCCATTTTCCGCACTTGCGCCTTGGCATAGCCTCCCAACGGGAAAAGGGCGAGTGAAATCTGTCGTTGGTTGAGGAAAGACAGGAAATAGGACTGGTCCTTTTTCCCATCAGTGGCTTTTTTCAGCAGAAAACGGCCTGTTTCAGCGTTGAACTCCACATTGGCGTAGTGGCCGGTGGCAAAGCGGTCGAACTCCAATTTTGCCGCGCGCGCCTCATCCAGCAGCGCCCCGAACTTGATGCGCGGGTTGCAACGGACGCAGGGATTGGGGGTGCGCCCAGCGGCGTAACCCGCCCGGAATTCTTCCAGCACTTCCTTCTCATATTCGCGGCTGAGGTCGAGTACCTTAAAGGGGATGCCGAGATGAGCCGCCACTTTGCGCGCATCGTCAATATCTCCGCTTTTGCCGGCGCCGTAACAGCCCCGACGCTTCAGCGTGGAGCCGCTCCCGCCCCCGCAGATCTGCATGGTGACGGCGGTGAGGTCATGACCAGCTCTTTGCAGCAGAGCGGCGGCTGTCGCCGAATCCACGCCGCCGGACAGGCCGACCAGTATTTTCATACATACAGGATAGCAAAACCATGGAAATCATGGGAGAGGCGGGTTTTGGAAGAGGTGCGCCGGTTATTTGGCTGTTGGCATTGGGCACAGGGGATTGACAGTAAGTCGGGGTGGCTATAAAATGAGTTCTCCGTGTGGCAACGTAGCTCAGTGGTAGAGCAGGGGACTCATAAGCCCTTGGTCGGTGGTCCGAATCCACCCGTTGCCATTTTTTCTTAATTCCCTCAAGTAATGTTTGGCCTCTCCGCTCAATCGGCCCCGATGTTTAAAAACTCATTGGCGTTGACCGCATATACATAATTTTGTACCATATCAATTGGTAATACTATTTCACCTTATGAAAAGGATGGCAATATGGGCAGGACAGAAAAACTGACGGTGACTTTGCCAAAGGAACTAATATCAGTTGCGGACCGCATCGCGGAAAAGGAGAAGATAAGCCGAAGCAAGGTGATAGCCCATTCCCTTGAAGAGTTGGCAGAGAAACTGAAAGTTGCCGAGATGGCGGAGGGCTATAAAGTGCTTGCAGTGGAGCAAAGGGCTTTTGCCGCCATGGCGGCCGGGATTGCCAACGAAGTCCTGCCGGAGTGGAAATAAATGCCGGACGAGGTGAAGCGGGGAGAGATTTACTGGCTGGACTGGAATCCGGGCAGGGGTAGCGAGCAGTCCGGTCGGAGGCCGGCATTGGTTATTCAGAATGACATCGGTAACAAATATAGCCCCACCACGATAGTTGCGGCACTGACTACGCCCATCGAGAAGTCTTATCCTTTTTTGGTGAAGGTTGCAGCCAAAGAAGGAGGTTTGTCGAAAGACAGCATGGTCAACCTAGCGGCGATTATGACTATAGACAAAGCTCGGTTGGTAAATAAGGCTGGCGAATTAGGAGAAGTCAAGATGGCTGAAGTCGACCGGGCGATTAAGGTCAGTTTGGGACTGTAAAGCGGGTTGTCCGAATCTCCCCTTTTTATTCCAAGTATCTTATTAGTCCGTCCACCTTGCCGCTGAAGCTCTCTCCATATTGCTTAAATAGTTGCAATGGGAATGTGGATACGCGAAAGGGCGCTAGCGTTGCAGTTTTCATCATTCCAATGTTTGTGTTGCAGTCTTCATCAGTCGGCTACGCTTTTCTCTCACGGTTAGCTATCTGGGTTGCGCCTCTGGCGTAGCGTCCACAGCATTGCGCCCAAATCCAGAGGTGCTTTTACTCAAACAAACTTGTACTCAGGTACTTCTCGCCTCTGTCCGGGAAAATCACCACAATCGTGCCTGAATCTATCGTCTTTGCGGTTTCGATGGCGGCGTACATGGCTGCCCCGCTCGACATCCCCACAAAAATACCCTCATGACTCACTATCTGACGGGCGGTTTCGTAGGCGGCTTCGGTTTCTACCATGATGGTCGTGTCTATTTTCGATGGATCGTAGATGGATGGTACGATGGCCTCCTCCATGTTCTTGAGACCCTGGATGTAGTGGCCTTTCACCGGGTGCGCAGAGATGACTTTGACATCAGGGTTGTGATTCTTGAGCGCCGCTCCCACCCCCATGATGGTGCCGGACGTACCCAGCGCCGAGACGAAATAGTCCACCTTCCCCTCGGTTTGGCACCAGATTTCCTCGCCGGTGGTGCGGTAATGGGCGAGCTTGTTGTACTCGTTGGAGAACTGGTTCGGCATAAAATATCTTTCGGGATACTGTTGCACCAGTTCGCGCGCCTTTATGATGGCGCCGTCGGTTCCGAGTTTGCCCTCGGTCAGGGTGACGCGTGCGCCGAAGGCGCTAATCATCTTGCGGCGCTCGATGGAGACGGCTTCGCTCATCACAATCTCCACGTCGTAGCCATTTACCACGCCTATCATGGCCAGCGCCACGCCGGTGTTGCCGGAAGTCGGCTCGATGATGGTTTTATCCGGCGTCAGCGCGCCCTGCTTTTCCGCCTGTTCGATCATGGCCAGCGCGATGCGGTCTTTTATTGAGCCGGAAGGGTTAAGTCCCTCCAGTTTGGCCAGGATGGTGCAGTTCGGATTAGGGTTGAGCCGGTTGATCCTGACGAGTGGCGTATTGCCGATAGTTTCCAGTATGCCGTTAAAGCGGTTCATGATGTTTGCCTCAATATCTTCGGTGCTTACGACGGGTTCTCCGTTGCCGTTCCGCGGCGTCTGCCTCCCGCCGGAGTGTCCATGGCGGCTTCGACGGCGCATTTTTTGCAGTCGCGCACATGGGTGACGGTGTTGACCCATTCCAGGTGGGCGAAATACTCGGTGCCGGTGGGGGTGATGCCGCCCTTGTCGCGGTCCAGCGCCTTAATGAGCAGGTAGTCTTCGCCTACCTCTTCGAGAATGCCCTCGCAATAGACGGCGTCATCGTAGCACATATCGTCATCGGGGGCACCGCTGTCGGTGGTGGAGAAGACCGCCTCCGGAGCGTTGACGACAATTTCATGCCCGATGATGCTGGCAATTCTGTCTTTGAGTTTCATAGGCCGCCTTTCTGTATCAGGGAAGTTTCTTATTGAATAATATCGGCTTGGGGGGAGGATTTCAACCCTGGGCATTTTATCTGCGCGCCCGAATTAGGGTAGAATACGTCTTTCGGGAGTGAGAGGCAATATTTATGAAAGCTACCAACCGCCTGCTGGTGCTCGCCGCACTGTTCGTAACCTGCCTGATTACGGCCAACATTATTGCCGTCAAGATTATTGGCTTCGGGCTTGGCTCATGGGACATTCTGCTGCCGGCATCAATAATCGTCTTCCCGCTGACATATGTCATGGGCGATGTCCTGACCGAAGTCTATGGCTACCGCTGGGCGCGGCGCGTCATCTGGCTGGGATTTGCCTGCAATCTGATATTTGTCTTTTTCGCATGGGTGGGTGGATTACTGCCGGGGGCTGTTTTCTGGGAGGGTCAGGGCGCTTACGAAAATATTCTCGGCAATACCCCACGATTGCTGATCGCCTCTTTCGCTGCCTACTTGGTCGGCTCGTTCTCCAATTCAGTCATACTGTCGCGCCTAAAGCTCATCACCGCCGGACGCTGGCTATGGCTACGCACCATTGGCTCCACCATTGTCGGCGAAGGCCTGGACACTGTCATATTCATCACCATTGCCTTCTACGGTACTCCGGATTTCCTCAAGCTCTGTCTGTATCACTGGTGCGGCAAGGTGCTGCTGGAGACGCTGTTTACGCCGCTTATCTACAAAGTCGTGTCGTACCTCAAGCGTGCCGAGGGGATAGACACTTTTGACAAAGGTGTTGACTATAATCCGTTCTTGTTCTAGGGGAAGAGATATGAAACTGCATTTCCTGGGGGCGCACAACAGCGAAACGAATTCAGCGGGGCTGATGTGTCTGTTGCTGGATAAAACCGTCGCGCTGGACGCCGGTAGTCTGACGGCGAAATTCTCTATCGAACAGCAGATGGCGCTGAAGGCCGTGCTGATTACCCATCCGCATTATGATCACTTTCGCGACGTGCCGATGCTGAGCATGAATCTCTTCCTTAACGGCGGTAGCGTCAAACTCTATGGCGTGCAGGCGGTGTATGATACCCTCTGCCGGCATATCCTAAACGGTAGCGTATATTCAGATTTTTTCGGGAAGGGCGTCATCAGTTTTCAGGCGCTGGAGCCTTTGAAGTCTATCCAGCTTGAAGGTTTCGAAATTACGCCCGTTCCGGTAAGGCATTCAGTTCCGGCGGTCGGGTTTTATGTTACGCAGGGCGGAAAGAGCTTTTTTTATACCGGCGACACCGGTCCGGGGCTGGCGGAATGCTGGCGGAGCGTGGCACCGGAGCTGCTGATTATTGAGGTCACCGCCGATAACAGCTATACCGGTTTCTGTCGTGAGTCGGGGCACTTGACGCCGGCGCTGCTTATGGAGGAGCTGGTCTCTTTCAGGCAGATTCGCGGATACCTGCCGCGGGTGTTGGCGGTGCATATGAACCCGGCCATGGAGGCGCGGATTGCCGCTGAACTGGAAGAGGTTGCGGATGATCTTACCTGTGACGTCTCATTGGCTAAGGAGGGGATGGAGATTGAGGTTTAAGGATGTATGGAGCAGCCCTCCTCGTATATTATGATAAAATAGCGCATCGGCGTAGAGAGGATTTGCATGAACACTGCGAACACAGGCAAAAAAACGAAAGTCGGGATTATAAATGTCACAGGATACGCTGGCGTGGAACTGGCGCGGCTGCTCTCCCGCCACCCCGCCGTGGAGCTGGTTTCGGTTTCCGGCCGCAGCGCCGCCGGGCAGAGGCTGGCGGATGTTTTCCCCTATCTTGCCAGCATCGATCTTGCTATTACGCCTGAGGTTGAAAGTGTTGACTTTGCCTTTTCCGCCCTGCCGCACAAGGAAAGCGCGCCGATAGTGGCGGGGCTTATCGGGCGCGGCGTGAAGGTGGTGGACATCAGCGCCGACTACCGTCTCAGAGATGCCGCTCTCTATCCGCAGTGGTACGGTTTTACCCATCCTGCGCCCGAACTGCTCGGTGAGGCGGTCTACGGCCTGCCGGAGCTGTATCGCAAAGAGATTGCGGCGGCGCGCCTTGTCGCAAATCCTGGCTGCTATCCAACCAGCGTCATTCTTGGGTTGGCGCCGCTGCTGAAGGCCGGTGTTATCGGTGACCACGTGATTATCGACAGCAAGTCCGGTATTTCCGGCGCGGGACGTAGCCTGAGTCTGGGGACGCACTATTCCGAAGTGAATGAAGACGTCACCGCTTATGCCCTCAAGGGGCATCGCCATCTGTCTGAAATAGAGCAGGAATTGGCGCGCTTCGGCGGCCGGCCGGCGGTGACCTTTGTGCCGCATTTGATACCCATGACGCGCGGCATTTTAAGCACGATTTACGCTCCGCTCAAGGCGGCTGCCCCAGACCTTGAGGCTCTTTATCGGGATTTCTACCAGGACGAGCCTTTCGTGCGCATTGCCAAAGAGCCGCCGCACACCAAGCATACATGGGGTTCCAACATGTGCCTGATTTACCCCGCCGTGGACTCACGCACCGGGCGGGTAGTGGTGCTGAGCGCCATTGATAATCTGGTCAAAGGCGCCGCCGGGCAGGCGGTTCAGAATATGAATCTGATGCTGGGGCTGGCGGAGACGACTGGGCTGGAAGCGGTAGCGGTATACCCATAGGCACAGGGTGCATTGCTGGACCGATGTAATACAAAGAGAATTAGCCAGAGAGTACTCTGGTCAATCTAAGTAGGCCAAGCTGAAGCTGGCGGGAAAGACTTAGATTCATTGGCATAATAGCTATCCAGTATTCTGACAAATGCTGCCAGATTTGGGTATGTTCCGGAAGATATATATCTAGTTGCATTGGTAAAATTAATCGAATAAACAACCCCATCCATACAATAAGTTATGTTGTAAAGTATCGTTGGGGTCATGGGTGGAAAGTTTGAGATCGAATCGTTGTGTGAGCTTATATCAAACTCAATGATAGCGTCGTATATAGCCTGTAGGGCTTCGCAGGATATATAGAAATCGGTGGAGATATAGTCGTCAGGAGGACCTAAAGGTTTGCCTATGATGTTATTCTTGGTATCCAGTAAAATCATATGGCTATACGGACCGGATGGATCCCAAGATGTTTCATAAATGATATAGAAATCATCCGGTACGGTTGAGTTAAGACATATGGTCGTGGTTTGTGTTGTAGTCTGTGTTTCAGTCATGGTCTGAAATACCGTGGTAACGCTGGCGCGGCACGATGACAATACTGCCAGCGAGCAGATGACAATAGCGATGAATTTGAGCGATGTTCTCACCTTGTCTTGTCCATGGCTAGCCCCCGGCATTTTTCCTCAAACTCAATCGTAATTCGCACCGCCTCGTCGAGCGTCTTTCCAATGGCGAAGCTGCCGTGGCCGCGCACCATCACGAGCGAGTGTCGCGTGAGCGCACTTGCAATCTCGTCCTGAAACGCCCCTGGCACAAGCGCAACGCCTGTTCCGACTACCGGAATTCCGGCAATTTCCGATTTATCCGATGCCAGTGAGAGGGATATCGTGTGTTTCGGGTGAGCGTGCGCAACCGCGCGGGCATCAGTGGCGAGGTAAATGGCGCGGTGCACGGGAAGTTCCGAGGAAGCGTGTAGCGCCGCGGCGTCATCACGCGTGAGTCCGGTTCGGACAAGGTCTCCGGTAGTTAGGGATGACAGGACGCTGTCGTGGCGGGTTACGATGAGATTCTCTCCTTGCCGTATGCTGAGGTTGCCGCCGGAACTGACGACCATACCGCTTGCGGCGAGGGATTGTCCGGCATGCCGGAAATCCGCGATAGCCACGTTAGCCAATGCGGCGAATCACGCCGATGACGCGCCCCTGTATCTCGACATTTTCGGCTGGGGCATAAATCGGCTGCATGGCGCTATTGGCCGGCTGCAGGCGCACGCGCGCCCCCTCGGCATAAAACTTTTTGAGGGTGGCTTCCTTTTCATCCCTGAGCCAGACAGCAGCCATGTCGCCGTTGTCGACGCTGTTCACGTGGCGCATCAGCACAATATCGCCGTCGTTGATCAGCGCGTCTGTCATGGAATTGCCCTTGACGCGCAGGGCGTAGACATCGGAATGCCCTTTCATCAGCGAATCGGGAACCTCGACCGTCTCGGCGCCGGAAGTTGCGTCCCACAAGTCGCTGTCGGGGACGGGAATCGGCTGGCCGGCGGCGATGACGCCGATAACCGGCACCTGGCGGGGGTGGTCAGCGGAAAGCAGGTGAGGCAGCGAAATGCCGCGCGATACCTCGCGGTGGCGTCTGATGTACCCCTTGCGCTCCAGTATTTTGAGGTTGTAATCGGCAACAGAGGTTGAACTCAACGAGCAGCCGGATACAATGTCACGGATGCTGGGCGGGTAGCCGCAGTCGCGCCAGAAGGCGGTGATGTAGTCCATCATGCACCGCTGACGGTCTGAGAGTTCCACGGTTCTTCTGACTATTCTGGACATAGAGAACGCCTGTTCTACAACTATAAACTCACGGGCGGGTGTTTGTCAACAGGCTGTATAAGTCCAACACTCCGAAGGTCTGCCCCAAAACAGAAGCCGGACTGGAATTCCAGTCCGGCCACGATATTAGCAGGAGGGTGTTACTATTTGGCGGCAGTCGCGTTGAGCTTTTTGGCCAGCCGGCTTTTGTTGCGGGCGGCAGCGTTGCGGTGAATGATGCCAGCTGAGGCGGCCTTGTCCAGAGAGCTGAAAGCAGCCTTGACGTTATCGGTGGCCGCAGCATCGCCCGTGGCGATAGCGGCTTCGGCCTTGCGCACGGTACGCCTGTTATAGGTGCGCACGCTCTTGTTGCGCTCCTGCCGGGCGGCGGCTACGCGTATTTCCTTCTTTGCGGAATTGGTGTTGGCCAACTTGGTCCCTCCTTAAGTGAAACAAGCCATTATACAATATAGCTGGTGAGTTGACAAAACACGATTATGGACGGGTAGACAGCCGGATGTTCAGGGGGTGATGGAAGTAGTTTCGGAGGGGCTTTTTGTCAATGAGAAAAAGCATGGCTGCCCCGTGGTTTTATAGGTAAAATCCTACAAACAATGGCTGAATTCGTTCAGCTAGATGGGGGATACATTAAGGACGAGTTATGAGCCTTGCGTGAAGAGTTTCGAGTAATATCACTCGCGGCTTGATCCGCAATCCAGAACAGACATAAATCCATGCTGGAGGAGCGAGCTTGCGAGTGACGAAGCATCTGGTGGGAAGGTGGATGGGTTGCTCCCCGCCACCAGATCCTTCGGTCGCTACGCTCCCTCCAGGATGGACTTGGTCATAAATCCATGCTGGAGGAACGAGCCTGCGAGTGACGAAGCATCTGGTGGGGGTGGTGGGTGATTGCCCCCTGCCTCCAGATCCTTCAGTCGCTGCGCTCCCTCCAGGATGGACTTGGTCATAAATCCATGCTGGAGGAATGAGCTTGCGAGTGACGAAGCATCCGGTGGGGTAGCGGATGGTTACGTCTCCCCACCACCAGATCCTTCGGTCGCTGCGCTCCCTCCAGGATGGACTTGGTCATAAATCCATGCTGGAGGAATGAGCTT
>WREQ01000024.1 GCA_009779255.1 Dehalococcoidia bacterium | reverse complement strand
GCCAGTTACTACTCCCCGCCTCCTCCGGATGCTTCGTTACTCGCAGGCTCGCTCCTCCAGCATGGATTTATGACCAAGTCCATTCTGGAGGGAGTGAAGCGACCGAAGGATCTGGTGGTGTGGAGCAACTATCCACTACCCCTCCGGATGCTTCGTTACTCGCAGGCTCGTTCCTCCAGCATGGATTTATGACCACTCCGGATTGCGGGTCAAGTCTGCAATGCCAATTGTGGCGCGGTGGTTGATTCTGCTTTCCAACGTTGTTAAACTCAATACGTGAAGATTGTGACCGTCGCGGAAATGAAGCGGATAGAGACGGAAGCGGAAAAAGCTGGTATTACGGCTGTAACGCTGATGGAGAATGCGGGCAGAGCTGCAGCCGAAACCATTCGTTGCCGGATGGGTGGCGCCGACGGCCGCTGGATACTGGCGCTCATTGGTCCAGGAAACAACGGTGGTGACGGTGAAGTGGCGGCGCGCTGTCTCGCCGACTGGGGTTGGCAGGTGACGCTTTATCTGTGCGCGCCGCGCCCGGCGGACGATGGCAATCTGGAGGCGGCGATTGGCCACGGCGTCAAGGTTATAACTGCTACGGAAGACGCGAATCAAGAACTTCTAATGGCGGAATTGTCAGCCGCTACCGCTGTCATTGACGCCGTACTGGGAACAGGCCGCAGCCGCAAAACAGAAGGGGTTATCCGACAGTCGCTCATGAAACTCTCCGTGGCTGTAAGCGCCCGCCCGGAACTCAAAATTTTTGCCATGGATCTGCCGTCCGGGCTGGATGCCGATTCAGGCGAGGCTGATTCAGCCACTCCGTTCGCAGATTACACGCTCACCTTGGGCCTGCCCAAACGCGGCCTTTATACGCCGTCGGGAGCGGAGCGGGCTGGCGAGGTGATAATACTGGATATAGGCCTGTCGGAACACTTGACCTTAGCTTCGACCTGCGAACTTCTTACGCCAGACTGGGCGCGGAAGATGTTGCCAGCGCGCCTGCCTTACGCTCACAAGGGTTCTTTTGGCAAGGTTATGGCGCTGGCGGGGTCTCTGAACTATCCTGGAGCTGCTCGGCTGGCGTGCGGTGCCGCCGTGCGGACCGGGGCGGGACTGGTGACACTGGCCGTCCCGAAGGGAATTCAGTCGTTGATTGCTCCATCGCTTCCGGAAGTTACCTATCTGCCGCTGGATGAGGAGTCCGCAGGCATTGCGCATCCTGAAGCATGCTGTGTGGTGCTTGAATCCCTCGATAGCTACAATGTCATGCTGGTCGGATCAGGGCTGGGTGCCTCTGCCAAAACGAAAGATCTCACGCTCAATATTCTTTCCGGACTGCCGGATATGCTTAAGCTGGTGTTGGATGCTGACGCTCTCAATTATCTGGCGGGCGAGCATGAATGGTGGAAGCGCCTGCCTTGTGATGCCGTGATTACCCCACATCCGGGCGAGATGGCTCGCCTGTGCGGTATCAGTATTGATGAAGTACAGAATAACCGTTTTGATCTCGTCCTGTCCAGCGCCAGGGAGTGGAACAAAACCATCGTGCTCAAGGGTGCCTTTACTCTGATTGCTGCTCCGGATGGCAGGGTGCGCGTCAGTCCTTTCGCTAATGCCGCGCTGGCTTCCGCCGGCACTGGAGATGTGTTGGCGGGGGCAATTGCGGGTCTGCTGGCGCAGGGAAATAATCTTTTCGACGGGGCTGCTCTCGGCGTTTATCTGCACGCGCTGGCGGGGGAGGTGGTGCGGCGGAGGCAGGGGGACGCCGGTCTGGCTGCCACCGACCTGCTGCCGGAACTGCCGCTGGCAATAAAGACGCTGAAAGAGAATGGGCAAAATCCATAACGTCAAATCCCGTAATCACGGGGATGGCGTGTTTCGTGTTTGAATCAGGGATAGTCAGGAGGAAAGCAATGCTGTTGGCCATTGGCATCGGCAATACATCCATAAAACTGGGGATATTCGACGGGGAAACACTGAGACATACCTGGCATATTGCTACGGACCGGCGCAAAACAGCGGATGATTATGCCGTTACACTGTTCAATCTGCTTGAGCATGCCGGGATAAAGACTGCCGATGCCAGTCAGGCGGCTATGTGGAGTAGCGTTCCGTCACTTGTTTCGGTTTTCGATGAATTACTGCGGAAACATTTCCATGCCGTCCCACTGATTATCGCCGCCGGAATAAAAACCGGCATTCGCGTCCGCATGGACAACCCCAGGGAGGTCGGCGCTGACCGCATCGCCAATGCCGTGGCCGCCCACGCGCTCTATAAAGAGTCTGTAATTATCGTGGATATGGGGACAGCCACTACCTTTGATGTGGTGTCAGGCCGTGGCGAGTATCTGGGTGGTGCCATTGCCCCCGGACTGATGATTGCGGCAGAAGCACTGTTCACTCGTCCCGCCCAGCTCTACCGTGTTCCGTTAACTGCGCCAGACAGAGCCATCGGCACCAATACTGTTTCCGCTATGCAGTCGGGTGTCATTTTTGGCTATACGGCGCTGGTGGAGGGGATGGTGGCGCGCCTGCAGGGGGAGCTACCGGAAAAAGCAAAGGTGGTAGCCACTGGTGGATACGCTCCGCTGATTCTCAGAGAAACGAGAGTTTTAGAAGATTGCCAGCCGGACCTGTCGCTCATCGGCCTGCGCATCGTGAACGCACTTAACCGGCAGGGCTAGCGCCCGCCAGGATTTCGGAGTAAGATTGTTGTTCTCCCTCTCTATACAATTGGGAGGACAGGGTGAGGGTAATATGCTGAAAGACAGGACAATTGTATTGGGCGTTACCGGCAGCATCGCTGCCTATAAAGCCGCCGAACTGGCCAGTTATCTGACCAAAGCCGGTGCGCAGGTGGATGTGATACTCACCGACGCCGCGCAGAAATTCATTACGCCGCTGACCTTCCGTTCACTGACACACCGTCCTGTGGCTGTCGGCATGTGGGAACTCTCCGAGAGCTTTTCCTCCCAGCACATTTCACTGGCGCAGGCGGCGGATGCGGTTGTAATAGCTCCGGCTACGGCGGACATCATCGCCAAACTGGCTTATGGTCTGGCAGACGACCTTCTTTCTACCACGGTGCTGGCAACCAAAGCCCCGGTAATTGTCGTCCCCGCCATGAACACCAATATGTACGAAAATCCCGTCACGCAGGAGAATATCGGACGGCTAGTGGCGCGTGGCTTCACCTTTGTTGAGCCGGCTACTGGTAGGTTGGCCTGCGACACTGTTGGCAAGGGGCGGATGGCATCGCAGAATGAAATCGTAGATACCATAGGCAGGGTGCTGGGCGCCGGCGACATGGTCGGTCTGAGAGTGGTGGTTACCGCTGGTGGTACACGCGAGGCCATTGACCCTGTGCGCTTCATCGGCAACCGCTCGTCTGGCAAGATGGGCTATGCCATGGCTGAGACCGCCCGCGACCGGGGGGCCGGGGTTGTCCTTGTTTCGACATCCACGCTTCCGGCGCCTGCGGGTGTGGAATTTATCGCGGTGGAAAGCGCCGCCGAAATGCTGGAAGCGGTGCTTGAGGCTGTCAGGGATGCGGATGTTCTGGTGATGGCGGCAGCTGTAGCCGATTTTAAACCGAAAGTGACGGCCAAATCCAAGATCAAGAAGTCTGTGCCAGTGCAGAATCTGGAACTGGAGCGCACGCCGGATATTCTCTCTGAGGTGAAAGGGAAGTTCATCCGGGTGGGCTTTGCCGCCGAGAGCGAAAACCTGCTGTCCAACGCTCGCGGTAAGCTGTCTGAAAAAAAGCTGGACATTGTCATCGCCAACGACGTGACTGTCGAAGGCGCGGGCTTCGGTTCGGACAATAACAAAGTGACAATCATCAGCCGCGACGGCAGTGAGGATGACCTGCCGCTGATGCCCAAACTGGAGGTGGCGGATAAAATCTGGGACCGGGTGCTGAGCTTTGAGTTTGGGACACTAGTTGACAGCTGATAGCTGCCATGCCGGTCAGGTTAGCAGATAGCCGGTCTGTTTGTTTACAATGAACTACGAATTCCCCGGATGAGCCTCATTCAGAGTGTTACCTAAAGGTGAAGCTCATGCACGGCGAGTGATGGGTTTTTGTGCCGGAAGGACGTGGGAAAGGCGAGATAGTTCTCGGCAGTAAGCTTTCCGTTGGCATCTCTTTCATATGTGACGAGTTGAAAAACCTCTCCCCTTACACAATGGGGAGGAGGCTGACTAATTGTGACCCGCAACTCAAAACTCAACACTTGAGCTGGTCGTTTGACATTCGGTGTTGAGCAGACGTACATTACAGAAGAAATACTAAGATGAAGAGAACTGTTTTCATACTGATTGTTGCTATTATGCTCTTACCGGCAGTCTTTTCGTGCCAAAACACTGTGGCAACTGATACGCACATTCCCCCGCTTGACTCCGCGATTGAACTGAAAATGAGAGAAGATTATTTGAAGTATGTGATTGACCGATATGGCGAAAACGAAGCATTGAGCAGCTTGGATGATGTTTGGGTTCAGTGGTATGGAGGAAACTACGGCGGCTGTGAAGTGGTTGTCATGGGGGATAAGGGGTACCCAACAGTCATACCAATGCCACAAAAAATAGAAATTGCAGGGTATACTTTTGCTTTTGGAAGTAGCTGGCAACCGTATGTCTATGAAGCGGCCAAGTTCTATACCATTAAGGACGCCTACGAAGCAGGACTTATCACCCAAAATGACGTATATAACATATGGATGCAACTATATCCAGACTTTGCGGAACAAAATCCAAATCCCACACCACCCGCTTAATGAGACAAAGTGTAATCTATCCCCCGAGCTGGTAGTTTGCTAAAGTCAAGCCCGTAGAGTTAAAATACAAACGGCGCCGCTTCAGGTGCAATCCTTTCCCCGGAGAAGAGAAGGAAATGATGAATTTACTCGCTAGTCAGGATCCAGCCGTTGGATGCGCTATCGCGCTGGAAGGTCGGCGGCAAAAAGAAACCATCAATCTCATCGCCTCGGAGAATTACGCCAGCCGCGCTGTGCTGGAAGCCCAGGGCTCGTTCCTGACCAACAAATACGCCGAGGGCTATCCAGGCAAGCGCTACTACGGTGGTTGCGAGAACATGGACACCATCGAAAACCTCGCTATCGAGCGCGTCGTGAAGCTGTTTGGCTCCGAATACGCCAATGTCCAGCCCCACGCCGGCGCCCAGGCCAATATGGCGGCCTATTTCACTCTTATTGAGTACGGCGACACCGTGCTGGGCATGGAGCTTTCACACGGTGGGCACCTGACCCACGGCGCTCCGGTCAATTTCTCCGGCAAGGCCTACAAATTCGTGAGCTACGGACTTGACCGTGAGACTGAGCGCATCAACTACGCTGAAGTGGAGCGCCTGGCGGTTGAACACAAGCCCAAACTAATTGTGGTCGGGGCTTCAGCCTATCCGCGCATTATAGATTTTCAGCGCCTGCGACAGATCGCCGATTTGGTGGGCGCAAAAATGCTGGCGGACATAGCGCACATCGCCGGTATTGTGGCGGCGGGGCTGCATCCCTCCCCTGTACCCCACTGCGAAATTGTGACTTCCACCACCCACAAGACGCTGCGCGGTCCGCGCGGTGGCTTCGCGCTGTGCCGCCGGGATCTGGGGCGCGCGCTGGATTCGGCGGTATTCCCTCGTATGCAGGGTGGTCCGCTGATGCATGGTATCGCCGCCAAGGCGGTTGCCTTTCAGGAAGCCTTGCAGCCGGCGTTCGTGGATTATCAGCGGCAGACGCTCAAAAACGCCGCCGTGATGGCGGAGGAACTCAATCGCGCTGGTCTGAGGCTGGTCAGCGGCGGCACCGACAACCATTTGGTTCTGGTTGATTTGACTTCTACTGGTGTCACCGGTAAACAGGCCGAGGAGGCGCTTGGACGCGCTGGCATTGTGGTCAACCGCAACACCGTGCCCTTCTCGGACGGCATCTCGGCGCGTGTCGCCGGCGGCATCCGTCTGGGTGCTCCGGCAGCCACATCGCGCGGTTTCGGCGAAGCCGAGATGCGGGCGGTGGCGCGCATGATTATCCGCGTCATCGGCGCGGTTGACAGCGATACGGTGGAAAAAGAGGTGCGCGGCGAGGTCCATGACATCTGCGCCCGCTTCCCGGTACCCGGTGTTGATTCCTGATTTTGCGAAGGAGATGACACTCATGGAAGAGTTGAAGGTATTCGCTGGCCGGGCGCACCCGGTGCTGGCGCGGAGCGTATGCGACTATCTGGGCATGCCGCTGGGCAAGTGCGAGGTATCGCAGTTTTCCAACGAGAATATTTTCGTGCGCATTCTCGAAAACGTGCGCGCCCGCGACGTTTTCGTAATCCAGCCGATATGCTCGCCGGTTAATACCAATCTGGTGGAGCTGTTCATCATGCTGGATGCCTTCTGGAGAGCCTCTGCCGGACGTGTCACCGCCGTTATCCCCTACTATGGATACGGACGCACCGACAAGAAGGATCAACCCCGCGTCCCCATCACCGCCCGGCTGGTGGCCGATCTGATTACCACCGCCGGTGCCTCGCGCGCCCTGATGGTGGATCTGCACGCCGGACAGATACAGGGTTTTTTCAGCATTCCGGTGGACGAACTGTCCGCCCAGACGTTGCTTGCCAACTACATCCGCAAAAAGCAGCTGGACAACATGGTGGTGGTGGCCACCGACATTGGCATTTCCAAAAAGTCTCGCGACATGGCCGCCCGCCTCAAGGCGCCGCTGGCCATCGTGGAGAAGCGTCGTATGGGCAACAACGACCAGACAGAAACACTCAATATCATCGGAGATGTTTCTGGTAAAACGGCCATCACATTCGACGATGAAATTGATACCGCTGGATCGTTGGTGAACGCCGTGGAGGCACTATTGCGGGAAGGTGCCAAGGATGTATACGCCTGCGCTTCACATCCGGTACTCTCCGGTCCGGCCATCAAGCGGCTGGCGGCTTCTCCGGTAAAGGAGATCATTGTGGCCGACACCATCCCTGTGTCGCCCGAAAAAGAGCTGGACAAACTTATCGTGTTGCCCATCGCCCCGTTGCTTGGGGAGGCCATCCATCGCATCCACACCGGATTGTCGGTGGGCGCCATGTACGATGACCAGAACTACGAGAACAATAACGAATAGCATAACTGCCGCGAGGAATTGCAATGAACGAAAAACTGGTCAGTGTCTACACCGCCCGCGGTGAAATGGAAGCACAGATCATCTTGGGGTTGCTTGAAACCGGCGGCATACGTTCGCTGCTACAGTCAAGCGCCGCCCGCTCGGTTCACGCTTTGATGGACGGGGTGGGCGAGATAAAAATTATGGTCGCCGCATCCGATGCTGAAGAGGCGCGGAAGATAATTGAGGCAAAAGCAGATGTTTAACTGGTTTACGGGTGATTCCAATGAGCGCGAGATTAAGAAACTGGCGTCGACTGTCAGTCGCATCAACGAACTGGAGCCGGAGTTTCGGAGGTTGTCCGATGTGGAACTGGCAGATCGGACGCCGGAGTTCAAAAAACGGCTGGCGGATGCTGTTGCCGCCGAGCGCAGCAAACTCGAAGAGGCCAAAGAAGAATTGGCCAAGGCGCAGAACGCCCTGTGTATAACCTCTGAGCTGGATGAAAAGACGCGCCGGTCGATAGAATGCAGGCGTCTGCAGGATGGCATTGACGCTCTTGATGCTAACTTGCGCAAAGCCGAGGGCAAAGCTCTCGAAGAACTGCTCCCAGAGGCCTTCGCCGCCGTGCGCGAGGCCTCCCGTCGCAAGCTGGGGCTGCGCCATTTTGATGTTCAGATCATGGGCGGTATGGTGCTACACGCTGGACGTATTGCCGAGATGCGCACCGGAGAGGGTAAGACGCTGGCGGCCACCCTGCCGCTTTATCTCAATGCGCTCACAGGGCGCGGCGTGCATCTGGTGACGGTCAATGACTATCTGGCGAGGCGCGACCCATACTGGATGGGTCCGGTGTATCACTCTTTGGGGCTTAAGGTGGCCAGCATCTACCCCATGCAGAACCAAAACGAACACCTGCCTTCACGACTGTTCGATCCGGACTACGATTCGGGACTGGAAAAAGACCCCTGGAGGCAATTCCGTCCTGTTACCCGCGCCGAGGCCTATCAGGCTGATATCACCTACGGCACCTCTGCCGAGTTTGGCTTTGACTACCTGCGCGACAATATGGCCGTCGATCTCAAACAGACCGTGCAGCGCGCACGCAACTTTGCCATCGTGGACGAAGTGGACAACCTGCTCATCGACGAGGCGCGCACGCCGCTGATTATCAGCGCACCGGACGTGGAATCATCACAGCGCTACCAGGTTTTCGCGCAGCTTGTCACGCAACTCAAAGGGGTTCTCTCCAAGGGCAAGGGGGATGTTGAGGAGGTGGTTGACGCCGATTACACCTATAACATCAAGGATCGCTCCACGGCTCCCACCGATTCCGGCTTCGCCCGTATCGAGGGGCTACTCAGGCGGCAGGGTGTATTGAAAGCCGACGAAGGTCTCTACGACCTCAAAAACGCCGACCTGATGCGGCATCTGCGCAATGCTCTCAACGCCAAAGAGTTCTTCAAGCGTGATCACCAGTACATGGTCAAGGACGGCGAGGTGCTGATTGTGGACGAGTTTACCGGACGTGTGCTGGTGGGACGGCGCTACTCCGAAGGGCTGCATCAGGCCATTGAGGCAAAAGAGCACGTCAAGGTGCAGCAGGAGACCAAGACCTTCGCCACGATTACGATTCAGAATTACTTCCGCATGTACTCAAAACTGGCTGGTATGACCGGCACCGCCGAGACTGAGGCGGAGGAGTTTGCCAAGATATACAAACTGGAAGTGGTGCGTATTCCCACTCACCGTCCAATGATGCGCCGGGATCACGGCGACCTGATTTACAAGGACGGACAAACCAAGTTTAAGGCGCTGGTCAAGGACGTGGAAGAAGTACAGAAGCAGGGACGGCCAGTGCTGATCGGCACGGTCGCCATTGAAAACTCTGAAATCCTGAGTGACATGCTCAACCGCCGCGGAGTCAAACATAACGTGCTAAACGCCAAGAAGCACGAGCATGAGGCTATCATTATCGCTGGTGCTGGCGAGCCGGGAGCTGTTACGGTCGCCACCAATATGGCGGGGCGCGGCGTGGACATCCTGCTCGGAGGTAAGCCACCGGAAGGCGGTGACGAGCGCGCCATGGCTGCATGGCAGGTGCGTCATGACAAGGTGGTGGAGTTGGGCGGATTGTACGTACTGGGCAGCGAGAGGCACGAATCGCGCCGCATCGACAACCAGCTCAGAGGCCGCGCCGGACGTCAGGGTGACCCTGGCGACTCGCGCTTTTACGTGGCGCTGGATGACGATCTGATGCGCCGGTTCGGCGGCGGACGCATCGCCGGCGTTATGGAATGGGCTGGCATGGATGAGAACACGCCGATTGAAAACCGCATGATTTCACGTAGCATCGAGAACTCCCAAACCAAGGTCGAGGGCTACAACTTTGATATCCGCAAGCATCTGGTGGATTACGACGATGTGCTTAACAAACAGCGTGAAGTTATTTACAGCGAACGACGCAAGATACTTGAGGGCGCGGATCTGCGCTCCAACATCCTTGATATGATTCATTCACTGATCGAGGAGGAATGTGGCAAATACCTCCATGTTCGCGGAGAGGAACCCGACTATGCCGCGCTCATCAAGGCCGTCTCCGCCATCTTTGCCATGCCCGACGACCTGACTGCCGAATCGCTGGCGCGGATGAAAAACGATGATATCATTGCCGCATTCGACCGTCTGGCCGATGAACTCTATGCTGCCAAAGAGGATGAAGTCGGAATGGATGTTATGCGCACGTTGGAGCGGCTGGTGATGCTACGTGTCATTGATACCCTGTGGGTGAGCCATCTGACAGCTGTCGACTACATTCGCCAGGGGGTGGGGTTGCAGGCCATGGCGCAGCAAGATCCGCTGGTAGCCTACAAACGTCAGGCCAGCGGCATGTTCGAGGAACTCCGCGCCGCCATTCGTGAAGATGTGGCGCATATGATTTACAAGGTAAAAGTCGTCAAACAGGGCCCCGCGCCCCCGCCCGGAGCAGCGTCAGGCACGTCACCCATTTCCGGAACGGCGCAGGCGCCGTTGCCGTCATCCCCTATGACGCAGATTATGGGCAAACCCGGCGTCAGACAGCCGCCACCGGGACCGGCACGCAACAAGCCGGGGCGCAACGAGCCATGCCCGTGCGGTTCTGGCAAGAAATACAAGCACTGCTGCGGAAAGCATGACTGAAGATTGGAAAACTGCTTCCCCTGCACCCGCCGTCGCCACGGAGGTGGCGCGCTTCATGACCGAAGTTGCCGCCGGCAGGGAATGGGTTACCGCGCTGCTGGAAGCGGTCAGCCGCTGGCCAGCGGTGGATGAGTGTGTCGACGGGCAGGACTATCACTATATTGTAGGGGGGGAAGCGCTCGACCTGCTGCAGATCGCCGAACGTCTGCTGTCCGCTGCGGGGGAGCTGGTTCCAGAGGAGGAAAAACTGGATTTTCTCTTTCGTAGCCACCATGTAGTTAAGCTTGCACCTGAACAGTTGCGGGAACTCATGGGCGAGGAGCGCTTCGGACAGTATCTCAATTTCTTTTACGGGGTCACCGCCGAAGAGGCGTTGTTGCAGGCCGTTGAGGAGGAAGTGCGCAAGGAGGAACAGGGACTCAACTTTCACAGCGAGGCATGGATTGTGGACGAAGCCTTCCAGCGCGTCTACGACGCCACCCAGCGCACGCTGTTGCAGCGATTCCGCCGGGAACATGGGCTGAAGAGCGGCGTCCGGCTGACTCTGGGGCAGCTTAAGGAGTTTACATATTGGCGGTTCAAGTACCGGCTCAGACATAACGAGAAAGCGCGCGCCGCCTCCGATACCCGCAAGGCGCTGGACTGGATTCGCAAACGCGCTCCGGAACAGACGGTTGCCTGGCGCTGACAATCCGCTGTGGTTTTCACATAACTGTAGAGTTATATGGAGGTAAAAATGAAAAATCTTCGTATTGCAATGATACTTTTTGGGGCGATTCAGATCGCTGAGGGTGCCGTGGCGCTATTCGCGCCGGCGATGGCCGCCGGGTACCTGGGAATTGAAGACTTTGACCTGTTGCATCCCGTCATGATAGCGCGTGACCTCACAAACTTTGCTGCCTACATCATGGCCTTCTTAGGCGCTACCCTGATTTCAGCCGGATTCCTGTTCATTATCGGCGGCCTCAATCCTTACAGGAATGTCAATGCGGTGCGCTTCGCCATATTATGGAGCGGACTGTCGCTGGTGGCGCAGATTTATTCCATCGTCAATGGCTACACTACTTTCGGCACCATCTGGCTGGCCATGGTTATCACCATCGTTTTCCTTATCGCTTTCATCCTTTTCTTTCCTTGGCCGTTTAACCGCGACAGCTACCGGTAAAACACGGCGCATGACGACAAAACAAGAGGCGGGCTTCAGCCCGCCTCTTTCATCTCTGGTCAACCGAAAAAACTACTCTGCCAGTCTCTTCCGGTGTTCTGCCAGCCGTGCCAGCCTGTCGCGGGCGGTATTCAGTTTTTCCTGCTGTTTTTCCACAACTGTGGCCGGAGCCTTGCCGCAGAAGGCGTCGTCGCCCAGCAGTTTCTCCAGCCGTTCGATTTCAGCGGAGGCTTCGGCGGTTTCCTTGTTGATGCGCTCCAGTTCAGCCGCCAAGTCGAACATGCTTGCCATGGGAATGACCACTTCGCTGTTTTCCAACACCAGCGCCAGCGCCTTTTCCGGAACTTCGCTGTTGCGCTCACCCTCTATCGTTACACGCGCTCTGGTCAGGTTTTCAATGGCGCCGGCGTATGGTTTCAGCAGAGGCACCAGCCCGCCGGTGGTGTGGATGACGGCGTGGATGGTTTTATCCGCAGCGACTTCGTATTCGGCGCGGGTATTGCGGATGGCGCGCACGATTGCGGTCAGACTGTCTATCACTCGCACGGCAGCTTCATCCGGCCCGCTGCCGGACGCCTCGGGATAATCCGCGACCATAATAGAATCTACGCCGCCAATGGCGAAGGCGCGCTTCAGGTTCTGCCACAACTCTTCTGTGACGAACGGCATATATGGATGCAGCAGGCGCAGTGAGGTTTCCAGTACCTGAGCCAGCACCGGCAGAGGTGAGGGCGACGACCCGTCTGTCAGGCGCGTCTTGGCCAGCTCGATATACCAGTCGCAGTACTCGCCCCACAGAAAATCGTGGATGCGGCGTAGCGCTTCGCCGAATTCGAACTGCTTCATCAGCACGCCGGCCTCGCCGATGGTGCTGTTGAGGCGCGATACAATCCATCTGTCCTCGATGGGCAGATGCGCGGTTTCTGCAACGGTGCCTGTGCCGGAGCCGCCGTAGCGCAGTACGAAACGCGCTGCGTTCCACAATTTGTTGGCGAAATTGCGCCCCGCTTCAAGTCTGGTGGCCGAAAGCTTGCTGTCGCTGCCGGGGGTGGTGCCGCTGATTATGGCGAAGCGCAGGGCATCGGTGCCGTATTTATCCATTACCGCCAACGGGTCGATGACGTTACCAGCGGTCTTGCTCATCTTGTCGCCTTTTTCATCGCGGATAAGCCCGTGCAGATAAACATAGCGGAATGGCGGCTGTCCCGTGTTCTCTATCCCCGCCATGATCATGCGCGCCACCCAGAAGAAGAGGATGTCGTAGGCGGTTTCCATGACCGAGGTGGGATAGAAATATTCCATGTCTTCGGTTTTGTCCGGCCAGCCCAGGGTGGAATGCGGCCACAGCCCGGACGAAAACCATGTATCCAGCACGTCTGGATCCTGTCTGAGTTCGGTGGCGCTGCATTTGGGGCAGGTTTCTGGCTCCTCGACTGCCGCGATGAGTTCGCCGCAACCGCAGTACCACACCGGAATGCGGTGTCCCCACCACAGCTGGCGGGAAATGCACCAGTCGCGGATGTTCTCCATCCAGTTCAGGTAAACCTTCTCGAAGCGCTCAGGGATGATGGTGATGGCGCCGCTCTTGACCGCTTCAATCGCCGGCTTTGCCAGCGGCCCGATTTTTACAAACCACTGCTGCGAGGCGATGGGTTCAATAACGGTGCGGCAGCGCTGGCAGTGTCCCACGGCGTGCGCGTGCGGCTCGATTTTCTCCAGAAGCCCCGCCTGTTCGATGGCTTCCACCACCGCATTGCGGGCGGCGAAGCGATCCATTCCAGTGAATCCGCTGCCCTGTTCGTTGATGGTGCAGTCGTTATTCAGGATATTGATAACCGGCAGTTTGTGGCGCAGGCCGATCTCAAAGTCGTTGGGATCATGTGCCGGTGTGACCTTAACCGCGCCGGTGCCGAATTCCATGGCGACGGCGTCATCCGCCACGATAGGAATAAGCCGCTCCGTTAGCGGCAGTTTGACATGACTGCCGATAAGAGCTTTGTAACGCTCGTCGGCGGGATTTACCGCCACTGCTGTATCGCCCAGCATGGTTTCGGGGCGGGTGGTGGCCACGGTGATAAAACCGGAATCGTCTGCCAGCGGATATTTGAAATACCACAGGTGAGACAAGTTTTCTTTGTGCTCTACCTCCAGGTCGGAGAGGGCGGTGGCGCAGCGTGGACACCAGTTGATAATGCGCTCTCCGCGGTAGATCAACCCCTTTTCATATAACCTGACGAAGAATGTGCGTACAGCGTGTGATGGGCCGGGGTCCAGGGTAAACCGCTCACGAGTCCAGTCGCAGGAAACTCCCAGCCGCTTGTGCTGATTGCCGATATTATCGCGGCAGTTGTTTACCCACTGCCACATGCGCTCGGTGAACTTTTCGCGGCCAAGCTGCTGGCGGGTAAGTCCTTCTTTGGCCAGGGCGCGCTCCACTACCACCTGTGCCGCGATGCCGGCGTGGTCTTCGCCAGGTAGCCACAATGTCGGCTCGCCCAGCATACGGTGCCAGCGCACCATGATGTCCTCAATAGTGGCGGTCAGCGCGTGCCCCAGATGCAGGTCGCCGGTGATGTTGGGGGGCGGCTGGATAACCACAAACGGCTTCTTTGACTTGTCAATCTTCGGGGTGAAATAGCCTTTTTGCATCCAGTAGTCGTACCATTTCGGCTCGACATGGCGCGGCTCGTAGGCCTTGGGAAGTTCGTGGAGCGAGTCTGACATAATGCCGGTCCTTCTCAATATATAAGTGGCCTATTTTAGCACGGACGGGAGGGCAGAGGCTAACCTGCCCGTATCTGCATTGCAGGCCTAAACCTACCACTCAAAACTAGTTCCGCCGGATTCCGGTCCAGAGGCCAAAATGACATAGGGATGTGAAATGAAGCTGAAAATTGAATGCTGATTGCTCGCGCCTTTGTTGGGTTTGGGTTCCACGTGATTTAGTCAAATTGCAACTTGAATTCAATCGAAATGAGACTTAATTGGGCAACTTCGCACTTGCATTGTATTTTAGCATTTATATGTTATACTTGGTGCAGGAAGTCTTCGCTCTGCTTTCGGGTTGTCATATACCAAAAGTCGAGATGGTCATGGATAGCAATTTTATCAAGGCAGGTAATGCCGGAAGCCAAGCGCTTTATAGCGCTTGGCTTGGGTCGTTTGGCACCTTCTCTGCGTCTGATGATTGCGGTATCTTCGGCGGCGTGAAGCCTACCGCTGTTAGATAGAGCTGAAGCGAAAATCCGTATGAACATAAACGGCATAAAATCTATAACCAAGAAGCCAAGAATACTGTTTGCCGGTATCCTGTCAGTTCTATTATGCCTGGCGATAGTATTTGCCTCCTTAACGTTTATTTCCTTCAGGGAGGGGCCGGTCGCCAAGGTTGGCAATACTGCAATAAGCGCGAATCTTTACCGGTACGCGCTACTGATGGCCAAGGAGAATATCCTGGCAAAATATCCGGACGTTGACCTGGATGAACTGTGGAATTACAGAGCCAGCGGCAGTTCCACTATATATGCGCGGACGCTCGAGGAATCAGAGCTGGGAAATCTAATTAGGACCGCGGCTATAAACAATCTCTTCATGGATCTCGGCTTGCAGCTGACCGATGCGCAGAACGAATTAAGGCGGGAAAATATTGCAAAAGCGATTGAATCCTACGGCGGCATGGAAAAGGCCAAAGAGTTCTTCAAGAAATACTATATCACCTACGATGACTTTGTCGGGTTCTATGAAGACTACGACCGGTACGAGCTTTTGTTCCTCTATTATTTCGGTGTGAACGGGGTGTATCCCGTGAGCTTCCTGGAGATAGACAGCTATTACGCGTCGAACAACGCACGCATAAAAAGCATTTACATCCCGATCGTTGACGCCGCGGGTAGGCCGCTCTCGGCAGATGCCTCGCAGAGAGCGTTGGAGCTGGCGCAGCAGGTGGCGGGAATGGCCGGTGCGGCGGGGAGTGATTTTGAAGAACTGATTGCGCTTTACAACAAGGACACAAACTTGCCGGCGAACGGCTACATCATCACCAAAGGCTACAACGCCGTTCCGGAATACGCCGCTTCGGCGTTCGCGATGAGTGTGGGCGAGGTAAGGGCTATCGCAACCAATGGCGGATACTACATAATGAAAAAGTATTCGGTGTTGGACGCATCCGTATATACGCAGAAGGAAAGGCAGCGGGCTTTGCTGGAAATGAAAAAAGAAGCGTTTGATGACCTGGTATTCGCGGCCATCAGCGTTTCCCGCATAGAACGCGACTGGAAACTGATTGAAAAAATTCGCATCGATGAAATTACACATCGGTAATGGAGTAAGGCTATGAGTAACAACGGTAATAACGGGAATGAAAAATTGCGCAGGGTAGTCTTTATCATAGGGGTGCCAGTTATCGTAATTCTCTGCATTCTTGGCTTCTTCTTTCCTCGTGCAGGACAGGTGCAGGGACCTGCTGGCGCGGATGGTAACACGCCATACATTGCTAACGGCAACTGGTGGATAGGCAGTGTAGATACTGGCGTTGCGGCGCAGGGGCCTGCCGGACCACAGGGAGAAACCGATCCCAGAGACTTCGAAGCCCAGCCGTTTATCGGAGCTAACGGCAATTGGTGGATAGGGACAACCGATTCAGGTGTGGCGGCGCGAGGACAGATTGGTCCGACCGGTCTGCAGGGCGTAACTGGCCCAGCCGGCCCGCAGGGAGCAACTGGTCCCGCTGGTCCGCAGGGAGCGACTGGCCCCGCCGGTCCGCAGGGAGCGCCTGGCCCCGTCGGCTCGCCGGGAGTAGCCGGTCCTGCCGGTGCGCCGGGTGCTACTGGTGCGAATGGATTAACACCGAACATTGGAGCTAACGGCAACTGGTGGATAGGCACGAATGACACTGGCATTTCTGCGACTGGACCTCAGGGTGCCGATGGAGCTGACGGCGCTGATGGCTTAACACCTCGCATTGAAGGTGGTACATGGTGGATAGGCACGATTAACACTGGTGTTTCTGCGACTGGACCTCAGGGTGCCGATGGTGCTGATGGAGCCGATGGAGCGAATGGATTAACACCGAACATTGGAGCTAACGGCAACTGGTGGATAGGCACGAATGACACTGGTATTTCTGCGACTGGACCTCAGGGTGCTACTGGCGCCACTGGTGCTGATGGTGCGAATGGATTAACACCGAACATTGGAGCTAACGGCAACTGGTGGATAGGCACGAATGACACTGGTATTTCTGCGACTGGGCCT